>CALIUX010000323.1 GCA_938048505.1 uncultured Pseudomonadales bacterium | reverse complement strand
CTTTCACTTTAGGAGTAGTTATGTCTGAATATATTGTTAAAACGTATCGGTTTTCTCTCAATAGCGCGATCAAGCGAGATGTATTTTTGGCATTGAGCCAAGAAATGGATCAGCTATTATTGACAATAAAGGGCTTTGTTTATCGGTCGGTTGCTGAGCAAGAGAATGGAGAATGGCTCGATATTGTCTATTGGGATTCGGTACAATCAGCAGGAGCAGCGGAGCCTCTGATGGGAGAAAAAATTATGGACAATATTATGAAAACAATTGATGCTAAAACGCTGAATGTTCACCAAGCGACTATTGTTTCTCAAGTTTACCCCGAAATGCAGCAGTCCCCGGCTTAATGATATAACCCGCCCTGACAAGGGTGATTTTGATCAATCCACCCTTGTCTTGCCCAGGTTGATAGCTTATGAAGCAAACTGAACGCTTACTTCAAATTGTTAACTTGCTGCGCAATCGCAAAACAGTATTAACCGCGCAGCAACTGGCGGATGAGTTTGATGTATCACTGCGTACCATTTACCGCGATGTACAAAAGCTCGAAGCGTCAGGTATTCCAATAGAAGGTGAGGCGGGTGTGGGTTATCGAATTTACCGTACCTTTGAACTGCCTCCGCTGATGTTTGATGCGCATGAAGTAGAGGCATTGATGCTGGGCATTAAAATGGTCAAAGCCTGGAGTGACCAGCAGTTAACCACTTCAGCTCATAGTGCCCTGAATAAAATTTTGGGTGCGCTACCGCAAGAACTCAAAAGCATAGGTGATGATTTACCCTTTGCAGTGCCGATATTTCGTGATTTTAAGGATGACAATAACCCCAGCGAATTGTTGCGCTCAGCGATCAAAGCCAAGCATGTTATACAGGTTCAATATCAATCACTTCAGCAAGAACACTCAGAGCGTAGGATTTTTCCGTTGGGCTTATTCTTTTGGGGTAACGTCTGGACGCTAGCGGCATGGTGTTGCTTAAGAGATGATTATCGTTCATTTCGCATTGATCGTTTTACTGATATTCATGTAACAGAGCAGACGTTTAGTACGCATGATCAATGCTCTTTACATGATTTTATGGCGCGATGTAAAAAATGATATCGGTGTCGTTGTTTATTTGGGCATGATGCCGGTAACGTGTTCTGATCACTTTCCCGTACACTGGTTTGATTATTACGCTGTCTGGCGAACCACTTCTGTTTACGCTTGCATGATACTTTATATGCTCAAGCTTCAATGCTATTGTGACTTGTCGTCTTTTTGACTATGCGTCTTTCTTTGTGGTCACACTTGTTCACTGAACGGGGGAATCAGGGCTCGCATTGTGCACGCTAATCAACTAAAACCGATTAAAAATAACAATACCAATCGCACTCAGTGGCCATGAGACTGGGTGTCATAACAATAATGAGGTAGGTCAATGGCTACAACAGCTTCACATAAACTCTCTTTTATCGAAAAGAGCGGTTACGCCATGGGGGATGCCGCAGCAAATTTAGTTTGGCGCGGTGTGCTGGCATATATTGCGGTATTTTATACCGATACATTGGGAATATCGGCGGCTGCGGCTGCAACACTCTTGTTGATGGTGCGTCTATCAGACGGTATTACCGATATTATCATGGGTATGGTGGCAGATCGCACCACCTCAAAGCACGGTAAATTCAGACCTTGGATATTATGGTCTGCACCGGTACTGGGGCTGTTTATGGTTTTGGCCTTCACCACACCGGATGTTAGCCCTGCAATGAAGCTTGTATGGGCATACTTTACTTATATTGGTTTAACGCTCGCTTATACCGTTAATAATGTACCGTACTCTGCCTTAATGGGCGTTATGACGCCTAGCCATACAGAAAGAACCATTTTATCGGGCTACCGCTTTGCAGGCGCTTTTTGTGGTGGTGCATTGGTGATGAGTTTTACACCCGATATGGTGGCTTATTTTGGCCAAGGAAATGATGCAGAAGGTTATCAAAAAACCATGTATGTGTTTGCGGCACTATTAGTTTTGTTATGCTTCATTACATTTTTCACTACCAAAGAACGTGTTGTTCAAGCTCCAGAAGACCAAGTTCAAGGCACCTATGGTGAGATGCTTAAAAACGTAGCGGTGTTGTGCATTCCACTTGGTGTGATGTCTTGGTTTTTTGTCGAGCGATCATTAACCAGTGGCATTGCTTTTGGTATTGCAGCGATTGGAACGGCATTTTTGATTTATAAATTTGTGAAGAAGCCACGCGAAGAGCTCACGCCGACTCAGCGCGATATCATCGATTTGATTACCAATAAGCCTTGGTTGATGGTTCTGGGTTTAGGGCTTTTTACGATGTTCTTTAACGGCATTCGCTATACAACAGTCGCTTACTATTTTACGTATGTGATGGGGGATGCATCACTGGGTGGTAAATTCTTTTTAGCGATTCTTATTGCCTCTATTATTGCTGCAATTGTTGCCGGTTACCTCACGCAGATTTTAGGTAAAAAAGCGCTCTTTGCTATCTCATTGATTGTCTCCGGTGTGCTAACAACCATGATTTACTTTGTTGATGAGGGTAATGTTACAGCGGTCTTTACGATTGGTGTTGCGGCTGAATTCTTTGCTGCTTTTATGCCGGTATTAACGTTTAGTATGCTGGGTGATGCGGCAGATTATTCAGAATGGAAGCATGGCCGTAGAGCAACGGGTTTATTCTATTCGGCCGGTAGCTTTATCCAAAAGATGGGCGGTGGCTTTGCTGCAGCTTTAGTACTGCTTGTATTGGCCAGTTACGGCTATGTTGGAACAGATGAGACAACCCATGCCCAAGCTAAGCCCGGCATGATTTCTTTAATGAGCTGGATTCCTTCACTCTTTGCTTTTAGTGCCATAGCACTCTTGGTCTTCTACCCCCTTAATACGCGCCGTATGGCTGAAGTCGAGGCGGATTTGATTAAGCGCCGTGAGGCAAAGGCTTAATTTAAGGTATAGTGTTTAAAAAGCTTAAAAGAAGTGTTTAAAATTTAAAGCGATCGCCTTTCAGGCACTGCATTTAGATTGTGAAATTGATGAAGGCCACATTGCATAATGCAGTGTGGCCTTTTTTGAGAGGCTACTAGGCCTTATACTCTTTGCAATGTTTTTTCTAGCTGCGATACATTGCGGCGTGCAAGGGCGAGGTTGGCGCGCTTTTTATCTAATACTAAATAAATGAATAATCCTTCATTAATGATGCTTGGGCGAATAATGTGAAGTTGATCTTCAAGTGTGATCATCATATCTTCGATGTCACCTTTAATGCCGAGTGATTCCATTGTTTTAATCTTTGCTTTAACAACATCACTATTGCCTGCCGCAGCGAGTTCTAAATCAACGCCACCACCTTGTGATCCTAGCATCATACCTGAGGTGTAATCGACAATAGCACAGCCTAATGCACCATCGATATTGATTAAGCCTGTTAGTGTTTCTTCAATGTTGCTCATAATTAAAATCCTATGTAAATAGATTGTGATGCATGGTTACCTGAAAAGATAATAATATTTTCTCAGGGATCTTTATTAAATTCTATTGGCGTTTTCAAGAATGTCATTGGCAAAACGCTTAATGACATGACGGAAATTGGCTATATTCATATTAATATTGGCTGAAATAGCTAAGACAAAGTCTTTGTCTTGAAAATGAAGAGCCGTTAAAACAAAGTTTCCGGCTTGTGTTTCAATGAATGTTAAATCAAAATTTTTCCCGAGTATTTGGCGAGAGACTGCATCGCCTACCGAAAAAAATGTACTGACTGCTGCTGCTAATTTATCCATCTCAATAGGCTTAATGCCATTACTTAAATGAGAGATGATAAAGCCATCTGTTGTGGCAAGGGCAATGAGTTCTATGTCAGGGTATTTTTTGCAGTATGCCTTACCTAAAAGTTGGCAGGCACTATTTAATTGCTCGCTTGAATTCACTGGTGTGACCTTCTTAATTTCGGTAGCGACTTAAATAATCCAGTAATTCGAGTACCGATAAGCATGACTCTACTTTTCTTGGATCCACTGTGAGAATAGGGGCGGTGATGCCAATTGTTTGCAACGCGCTCTCGATCTTAGAGGCTATTGCGTCAATATCGTCATCAGATAATGATTCGCTATGACTAACGCCAATGACAATAGGTGTCTGTAAGGCAACAATATCAAAGTGTTTGATGACAGATAAAAAAACGTCTTCATGAAAGTGCTCGCCATATTTAACTAATATGAGTAAGCCCCATAATCCATCACGAACAATATCCCATAAAAAAGAATAGCGCGATTGGCCTGGCAGCCCGTATAAGCCTAGCGCCATACCCTTGCCAAGCTGTAATCGACCATAGTCAATGCCAACCGTCGTAAATTCCTTTCCTATATCTACAGAGGACCGGGCTTCTGTTTCAAGAGGCGCTATCTCACTGATAGTGCTAATCAATTGTGTTTTACCTGACCCTACTTCACCAACAATAGCCAATTTTTTATAGTCTTTGACTGCACTCATTTAAGACCCTAGCTTTGCAGAATGAATGAAGCGTTTTATCGCTTGACTAAAGCGATTTTTGACATCGTTATTTTTTTTGATTTTTGTATTGAGCTGCAAGGGTTCTTGGCCTAATTGTGATTTGTCTTGAGTGCGTATTAAAAAATTTAATCTATCTAATAGATTTAGTGCATTAATAAGGTCTTCATCATGCGAGTAAATAGACTGCGCTCTTAGATGGTTCAGTGTGCAAGGCTTTGCGGATAGTGCAGAGCATAGCTGAAGAATGCCTTTATTTTCATTGAGTGTTCTTGGCCGGGGCCACGATTTGAGCTCTAGCAGGTAACCCTCAAAAGGTACCTTACTTGTAGGCTTTAAAGCCTGCTTTTTTTGCTGCGAGTCCTTTTGAACGTTCTGTGCATGAGACTGTAGCAAAGGCACGACTACTGGTGATGGAGTGCCTTTAACCAGCTCATCTTCTAATTGAAACCCGTCAAGATCGAGCACCACTTTATAGTGATCGCATATTTTACCAATAACTTTTCGCTGACTGGCTGTATTAGGAGATATTAAGCGCATATTCCACGTTGGGAATAGCCTTTTATCCCCTGTTTTATGCAGTGCAAGGGAATGAAATTGGTGGCGGCTATCTTTTTTTATGCGATACAAGAGTGTTGCAATGGTATCGTTATCACCTTCAAGGTACTGAAAGACATGGCTTCCAGAAAAAAGCAAAATACCTGTTACACCAAGGTTTTTATTATTTATACGAGATTTGTTGACGATCTTGATAATCTCAGAGGAGTAATTCTTATCGGTTAAATCGATACTGAGTTTGCTTGTATAAGCGACACATTTTATTGACATCTATGAACCTCTCCCTACTTGTTTATTTTACAAGTTGTGCAGGTTGTATGTCAATGAAGCCTCTCCCTTTTTAGTGCAAAGTGTGTAGTGCAAAATAACACTTTCTGTGTTGCAAATATTTTAATCATCATAATATTTATGAAATGTAAAAAAATGAAAAAACATCAGAAATGCTACTTTGTAATAAGACTTTATGCTCTTTTTGTGCTGAGTAAATTACCGGTAAAAATACCGGTATAAAAAAGAAAATAGCGTTTTTAAAAAATAAATACAATTCTGCTATTTAGCATAGAGAATAATAAGTATTTATATTTTTTTATTTTGATGCCTCTCAGTGAACGTGCCGTGCGAAAGGGTAGAAGTCAATATGACTTTATCTTGTGGCATTTATAGCCTGTCATACTCCCTTTCATAATCCTCAATTTCTTCTTCAAGATCATGGTAGTCATTATCCAAGGCATGATAACGTTGTTTGTAGCGTCGATTATCATCAAGAGCTGATTTTCGTTCGGCAGCTGTAGTGTTTTCGCCGATTAAGATGCCTTCTGTTTTTTGAATATCCTTTTTGAGTTGCTCTAGCTCTAGTTCAATTTGACGAAGATCAGACGCCAAATAGTCAATTCTTTCTTGCACTGCATGCTTTTCAGTTCCTTTTTTGTACCCTCGTGCATAGCTCGTGAAGGTATGGGCCGGGCAGGTTGTATCAGCATCGTAGCCGCCCAGCCCTTTTTCATAGCCCGTATTGTAATCACAGTACTGGTAAATACCCGCTCGATAGCCTTCATCAAAGCTGGGGTAGGTCTGGCGTGGGCAAACTGTGTTGTACGTTTTTCCTTTCTGGCCCAATGCTAAGCCATTATCAAAGGTGCAATAGTGTGCAAGCCCTTTGTTATGCCCTGATAAAAAATGGTTAAAGTCAGCTGTGACCGTATGTTTGGCGCAGGACTTTCTGAAACGCTCAAAGCCTGAAGCGTTATGGCCCTGTGCGCCTTGCTCATAACCAATGGCTTGCCAGTCAGCTGTTAAGCATTCTTTTTTGCTCATGGCGGCGCAGCCGCTCAGTACTATGCTTATTGATAAGATGAGGCTTAGGAATGTAATGGTATGAAGGGCGCGTTGAGTCAGGTGCATCTTGCCGGAATATCTCTGCTATTGGTTTAATAAAAGTACTTATTATGTTTTTGACGTGGGCCAGTACTCAATATAGGTGAATAATTGTGCGCAGCGGCCATAAAATGAGTATTGCCTAAGCATAACGAGAGGGTGTGAATCATCAATGAATAATCATGATTTTTATATTGCTTAAATCTATAAATTTGTCGAAATTGATTTATTTAAGTAAAAATCTATCGATTTGATAATATCTATTTATTTTATCTATTGTCTATAGTTAGCTATTCTGGAACTGAACAACGAGTCGCGTTGAATCAAAACGCTTTGTAGCGCCACCTTATTAAACTCTTATTAAACGAGCGGAGCTTATTATGAGCCATTTATCTAATCCTGTTGTCCCTCAAGTTACTTTTAAAACGCGTGTACGCGATGAAAGCCTTAGCGGTGACAACCCCTTTCGTTGGCAAGATGTCACCAGTGATGACATCTTCAAAGGCAAGAGCGTCATTATTGTCGCGCTTCCTGGTGCCTTCACACCTACTTGCTCTAGCACTCACTTACCCGGCTATGAAGCACAGTTTGATGCATTTAAAGCGCAAGGCGTTGATGATATTTACTGCCTCAGCGTGAACGATGCTTTCACTATGTTCCAGTGGGGTATTAAGCTGGGTGTTTCGCAGGTGAAAATGTTACCCGATGGTAATGCAGACTTTACTCGCCTAATGGGCATGCTGGTTAAAAAAGAAAACCTAGGTTTTGGCGACCGCTCATGGCGCTATAGCATGCATGTTGTAGACGGTGAAATTAAAGCACAATTTGTTGAGCCAGGCCTGATGGATAACTGCCCCGAAGACCCGTTTGAAGTCAGCGATGCTGAGACAATGCTGAACTATTTGAAAGGCTAATGTCTAGTCTTGCATAATATAATACGGGGGCCTTAGGCCCCTTTCTACTTTTTCTGCTTTGTTGGCGTTATGCCAGTATCTCCATCCATATTCACAAAATTTAGTAGGTTTTTTTATGTCATATGATTACGATTTAATGGTAATAGGTGCAGGTTCTGGCGGTGTACGCGCTGCACGTATGGCTGCAAGTTTTGGTGCAAAAGTTGCGATTTGTGAAGACCGTTATATGGGTGGAACATGTGTAAATGTAGGGTGCGTTCCCAAGAAGCTGTACGTTTATGCATCTGAATATTCTAAACAAGTCAAAAATGCTAAAGGCTTTGGCTGGTCAACACCAGAACCCCATTTTGATTGGGCAACATTGCGTGACAACAAAAAAGCTGAGATCACCCGCCTAAACGGTATTTACGACAACATCTTGGGTGGAGCAAATGTTCAGATCATTAATGGTCGCGGAAAAATTATTGATGAGCACACGGTTGAGATTAATGGCCAACAGTATCGTTGTGAGCGCATTTTAATTGCCGTAGGTGGATGGCCATTTGTGCCCGATGTTGAAGGTAAAGAGCATGTGGTCTCATCGAATGAAATCTTTGATTTAGCCGAATTCCCTAAAAGGATAGTGGTTGTGGGTGGTGGCTATATTGCAGTCGAATTTGCCGGTATCTTTAATGGCTTAGGGTCTCAAGTTACACAGTTGTATCGTGGTGATTTATTTTTACGAGGTTTTGATCAAGAAGTACGTGACTTTGCTGCACAAGAAATTGCTAAGCAAGGCGTTAATCTTCAGTTTAATACAGACGTTTCTGCTATTAAGAAACAAGACGATGGTTCACTGCATATCCAGACTAATCAAGGTGAAGTGATTGAAGCAGATGCTGTTTTATATGCAACAGGTCGCAAGCCGCATTTGCATAACTTATTTGCAGAGGGCATGAATGTCGAGCTGAACAAGCGTGGTTATATAGCTGTTGATGAAACATTTAAAACATCTGTGCCGAGTATTTTAGCCGTAGGGGATGTGATTGGCGGTATGGAGCTAACACCCGTTGCCTTAGAAGAGGGCATGACATTAGCGCGTCACTATTATGATGGCCAGCCTTGTGAAATAGACTATACCAATATTGCAACGGCTGTATTCTGTCAGCCTAATATCGGTACTGTGGGCATGACAGAAGAACAAGCTCGTGAGAAGTACAGCAATGTTGTGAAATACCGCAGCGAGTTTAGAGCGCTTAAGCATACCATTAGTGGCTCAGATGAAAGAACGCTCATGAAGCTATTAGTTGATGGTGATACTGATAAAATACTTGGTGTGCATATGGTCGGTCCAGATGCTGGTGAAATTATGCAAGGCCTTGCTGTGGCGATTAAGGCTGGTGCAACCAAAGCTGAATTTGATGCCACGATTGGTATTCATCCAACGGCAGCAGAAGAGTTTGTAACGATGCGTACACCGGTTAATAGCTGATTAATACAATCAATAGTTAAGACTAAAAATTGAGTATAAAAAAAGCCACGTTGAAGTGGTTTTTTTTATACTACAAGGATAGTACGAGCAATTATTTAAGGGCCCGCTCGTAAGCTTCTGCATTGTCGCCAATAATCAAATGCCATGTATTATTTGCGAGCGCCATAACGCCTGTCACACCGGCTTGTGTGAGCTGTGAATTATCTATTGAGTCAGGGTCTTTAAGCTCTATACGTAAACGCGTTTTAGCAAATGCATCTAACTGCTGAATATTATCTTGGCCACCTAAGGCTTGCATTAGCTGTTGCGCATTTTGGCGAATCGCTGGAGTTACCGTAACCTGTGAGGATGTTTGAGCGGCCTCTTTGCTACTCTGTAACGGAGCCTTCTGACTTAATTCTGCTTCATCCCCTGCTGTTTCGAGGTAAGCATCCATATCGGTTTTTAAGTTTTCGGAACGCGTACCAAAAATTGCTTGGGCATTGTTGCCAACGGTGACGACTGCTGTTGCGCCCAATGCTTTCAAACGCGCTTGATCAACATTTGCCATACTTTCAACAGAGATACGCAAGCGCGTAATACATGCATCTAAGGATTTGATATTACTGCGCCCGCCAAAGGCTAAAACGAGTGACTGTGCCATACCGGCTTGTCCATTGCCTGCTTCGCTATCAACCAGGTTACTTGATGCCCGATCATTCTGTGCAGCATCGCTAGCCTCTTCTCTACCCGGTGTTTTAAGCTTAAATCCCACAATGGCAATACGGAAAATTCCATAATACAGCGCTGCCCAAATAGGGCCCAATACCAAAAACCACAACCCGTTTTGTGATGGCCCAAATAAAATAATGTAATCCTGCAAACCATGTGAAAAGGTTGTGCCGTGCTTAATTCCTAGCTCAATACACACCATAAAGGCAGCTGAACAGAGAGCCGCATGAATCAAATATAAGACGGGTGCAACAAATAAAAAAGCCAGTTCAATAGGCTCGGTAATACCCGTAATAAATGATGTGAGTGCAGCCGAAATCATAATGCCGCCTACCTTTACGCGGTTTTCAGGCTTGGCTGTATGCCAAATAGCTAACGCGGCTGCAGGCAAACCCCACATTTTAAATAAGAACCCTCCGGCTAAATTGCCTGCTGTTGGATCGCCTGCAATGTAGCGTTCAATTTCGCCTTTGATAGTTTTGCCTGTATCAGGGTCGATATAAGCACCAACTTCAAAAAAGAACGGGGAATTCCAAATATGATGTAAGCCAAATGGAATTAATAGTCTTTCAACAAAACCATAAATACCAAATGCAGCGGTTGGGTTACCTTGTGAGGCCCAATTCGAAAAGGCATCAATGGTTTGACCTATGGGCGGCCAAACAATACTTAATGCACAACCCACAAAGATAGCCGTAAAAGACGCAATAATAGGAACAAAGCGCTTGCCACCAAAAAAGCCCAAATAAGGCGGTAGCTGAATACGATGATACCTATTAAATAAAATAGCCGTAATGCCCCCAGCAATCATCCCACCAAATACGCCACTATCGATGGACTGAATCCCCATAATAGCTTTTGTTTCATACCCCAGTGCTGTGGCGGCTATCCCTAATGTGGCAAGCATCACCGCATAAAAAAGCCCAGCGGCCAATGCTGCAACACCATCATTTTTAGAGAGCCCTAATGCAATACCAATTGCAAAAATAAGCGGTAAATTGCCAAAAATAGCTCCGCCGGCCGCAACCATTAGTTGTGAAATAATGGTTGGTAATATGGCGTATTCTGCTGCGCCAATGCCCAGCAGTAACCCTGCAGCAGGGAGCACGGCTACGGGTAGCATAATGGCCTTACCAAATTGCTGTAAGGTGCCGAATGTGGCATCGAGTAATTTCATATTACACCCTCTTTGTCAGAGATTTTTTATTCTGTTTTTGGCCAACTTATTTTTATGTCTGTTCTTGTACGACATATAAAGCTGCGATTTATGGAGCGGTTGAGCACGGAAGAGGTGCGTTGCTTTATTCTGTGGCTGCTTGCAAAATTTCACGCACTTCATCGGCAGAACTGGCAGACAATACTTTTTGCGCTAAGACACGGCAGTTTTGCATGCTCTGGTTGCGCACAGTCGCTTTAATGCGTGGCACAGAGGGCAGTGAGCAGCTTAGCTCAGTAACGCCTAAACCTAATAAAACAGGTACAGCAAGCGGGTCACTGGCTATGCTCCCGCAGACGCCAACCCAAATATTCTGTTTTTGAGCGCCTCGTACGGTTTGTGCAATCAGGGCAAGAACCGCCGGATTTAATGGATCGGCTGTTTTGGCAAGCTCAGGGTGACCACGGTCAATGGCTAAGGTGTATTGTGTTAAATCATTGGTGCCAATCGAGAAAAAATCGACCTCTGCAGCAAACTGCTCGGCGAGTAATGCAACTGATGGCACTTCAACCATAATGCCTATTTTGAGTGGTTTAGCGTTGAGTGCTTGACGCTCTTCTTCTAAAAGCATTTTTGCTTGATGTAAATCATCGAGCGTTGTAATCATGGGGAACATGATATGGATGTTCCCCTGCGTATTCGCTCGTAAAATAGCACGCAGCTGCGCACGAAAAACGGCCTCATGGCGAAGAGATACACGTATGCCCCTTAGGCCTAGAAAAGGGTTTTCTTCTTTGGCGATCGGCAAGTATTCCAGTGGCTTATCACCGCCGACATCCAGAGTGCGAATAATGACTTTTTGGTTGGGCGTAAACGCATTTGCTACTTGTTGATAAGCTGCGAACTGCTCGTCTTCGGTAGGCGCTTGATGGCGGTCCATAAATAAAAATTCTGAACGCAGTAAACCAACACCTTCTGCCCCCAATGCTGCCGCGCCGTCTGCATCGCCCACTTTACCCAGATTGGTAACAACTTCAATCTGTTCCCCGCTTTGTAAATGAGCTGCTTGTGTGGCCGTTTTAAGAGCTAGTGCATCGCGCTTTTCTTCTTCGGCTTGTTCTTTCATTAAGGCGTTAATAGTATCTTCTTTTGGTTGAAGATGAATGATGCCTTGTGTTGCATTGAAGAGTACCGGTGTACCGTTTGCGATGCTTAAAACCCGAGGGTCAGCTCCTGCTATCGCCGGTATGTTCATTGAGCGCGCGATAATAGCAACATGCGAAGAGGTGCCGCCTGTGGTTGTGCAAAACCCTTTAACGCGTTTTGTATCGAGCTGTGCTGTGTCAGAAGGCGTTAAATCATCGGCAATTAAAATAGTATTGTCTGGTAGATCGGCTTCTGTTTCGGGCTGCCCGCAAAGAATGCGTAGTACACGCATTCCCACGTCTTTCATATCTGTTGCTCTAGCTGCGAGTAGAGTACTTTTAAGATTAGCGAGGGTATTGGCTTGCGTGGTATAGGCTTGCTGCCATGACCACGCGGCAGACAGGCCTTTTTGAATGTCTGTTTGGGCTTGTTCTGTCAAGGCTGGGTCATTGAGCAGTTCGCGGTGCGCTGCAAAAATGGCGCGCTGTTCTGTATTGGATGCATGATCTGATAAATGCGCCAGCGCATCATCGGCTTTTTTTAGAGCATTTTTGAGCGCAAGGTTTTCTGTTTGAGAGTCTTGCCCCTGCTTAGTCACGTCTAGTGATGGTTGCGCTAACTGCCATGCTTGACCAACCGCTCGCCCAGGTGACGCACTCACACCCTTTAGAATACCGTCTTTAGGTAAGGCAGCCTCACCTGTATTGGCAGGTTCTGTTATTAGGGGGGTTTGCTGAGTGGTCTGTTGTGGTGATTGCGTTTGAAGTGATGACTCGGGTAGATGGATCGGATCACAATTCTCGCCAGAGCCTGCTTGTGCTAGCTCGGTGAGTGCGGCGATAGCGGCGGTTGCATCATGGCCGCTGGCGGTAAAATACACGGCATCGCTTTGTTCTAGTTCAAGCCCCATTAATCCAACAACGCTCTTTGCATTGGCTGTTTTGAGAGGGTTGGACTCGCTTTTATTCAGTGCAATGTGTGCCGTAAAGGTTTTGGCACAGTTGACTAATGTTGCACTGGGTCTTGCGTGCAGGCCTTGTTTGTTAGGGATATAAAATAACGGGCCTTGTTGTGTTTCGCTTTCAGGTGTTACTTGTTCCTTTGGGGCAAGTTCACTGTCATTGTGATTAAGCGTTAATGTGAGTAAGGCGGTCTCTCCTGCGTTGGCATAACCTGAACCATAATGGGTTTGCGTAACGTGTTCGCCTTGAGTAATTAAAACTTGTGTTAAAAGACTCACCGCTTTAGTGGCGACAAAATCCGCATCAAAGCTGAGTAATTCTTCTCCGGTTTGAACGTCATCACCTTCCTGCACATGGCAATAAAACCCAACGCCTTTCAGGCTCACGGTATCAATTCCGATATGTATCAGAATCTCTACACCTTGTGGTGTTTTGAGGGTAATGGCATGTTTAGCGCGATGTATATGCTGAACAGTCGCGGTACAAGGTGCGCACAAGCGGGTCGTTGTTGGGTCAATGCTAATGCCGTCACCGACAAGCTTTTGTGCAAAGACTGGGTCAGGTACATTTTCGAGTGGCACAATCGGGCCACTCATTGGTGCGTGCAATATCAGTGTGTTAGTCGGCACGTCTTCCCCCATCAATACATATCATTATTATTGTAGGGGCCAAACCATAGCGGGTGTCAGCTGGGTAAGCAAGCCAACTATTCAGCTTAAAGGCGTATGGTGATACGCCTTTTTAAAAAGCAAGAAAAAGCCATAAAAAAGAGTAGCGGTGTCATTCTAAGCTTGTGTAACGCGTGCAATTTCATCGCTTACGCGACCAAGATGCCCTTGTTTTATCCACACTTTTGCGCCTGCTTGTCCTGCTGTGGCTTGTAGTGGTGTGCCTGAGGGCAAACGCAGCCAGCTATGCTGCCTGAGTCGATCTTTCCCTTCTTGTAGTTCACCTTCTAAGACCAAGCACTCTAAGCCATTGGTGACATTGAGGTTAATGGATGCATTTGGCTCAAAAGTCAGCATAGCGACTTCTTCGATAGCATCTTTGTAAAGCGGGGTGACAGAAATGTTGTCTAGATTTTTATCTTCTATAGATTGCATGTAGCGTGTGTTCAACCTGACGTGCGTGCGGTCGTTGGGTTCAAATTGCCAGAGCTTAACAAAAATTGTACAGCCTTTATCTGACCCAGGTTTGTGCTTGGATTGGGGCGGGTTACGAATATAAGCGCCTTCAGGGAAGTCGCCATGCTCATCTTGAAAGACGCCTTCTAGTACAATAAATTCTTCGCCGCCAGTGTGTACATGTGGTGAAAAGTGGCTGCCTGGAGCGTAGCGTACAATCGTTGTTGCCCGCGCGACTTCATCCCCGACTCTATCAAGGGGGCGCCTTTCTACGCCAGGCATGGGGGATTGTATCCACTCGATTTCATCAGTGTGAACAACGACGCGTTGATTAAAATCCGCATTAATTTTCATGCTTGATTCCTCGAAAAATTATCAGATGCTCAATTGGCAGGCAAGAGAGCTGGAGTACGTCAATTAGAATTGTATTTTTATCTACTAACTAGTAGGTAGATAATAGAGATTTAACAAAAAATGTCAAGGGTTGGCTCAATCAGGTGACGCCAAATGACTTAGTTAGGTGATTAATAACTAGATCATTCTTACTTAACTATCAGAGTGCATAATAGAGTACATAAAGAATGCATATGCGCTTCATGAATAGTGAAGCAGACTGGTAATGGTTGGTAGATCAGTGAAGGAGCACAGACGTAATGGGTTATGTAAGATTAGCTTAGTCTGTGCTCACTTTTTTGTTAGAGCGGAATTGATCTATTTTTTGATATCGCGCTCGTAACTTAAGCGCTTGGCGGCATCGAGTGTCAGCATTTGCATAAACGCACGAACCTCTCCATCGCCTCCAACGGGCGTATCACCGGCTGCACCAAAAACGTTAGTCGGTACTGCGCGTTTTGCATAGGCTTGCGCCCAAAGTGTTTGAATTTTTATTTCGGCATCAAGCTTTTGAGCTAGAGCGTTATCTGCTTCAAGGATAACGCGCTTTTTATAGGATTCGGCATCTGCTAGTGTTTTGACGGTTTGAGCTTCGATTTTTGCTTTTTCTAAATGAATCTCAGAGGTTTCGCGCTCGATCTGAGCCTGCTCTTTAAGCTTTTCAGCTTGTGTGATCGCCAGTTGCTTTTCGGTTTGTGCTTCAGTTGTGCGTTGGATCTGTTCTACTTTGGCTTGGGCTTGGCGCTCGGCAACTTCACGCTCCCCTTTGGCAATAGCGAGCAAGCGTTGTTCTTGCTCTTGAATACGCTGTTCACGCGCAATGGCACGGTCTGCCGAGGCTTTTTGTTTGAGTTGCATGCGCTCAACAAACTTTCTATTCGGTTGCATATCGGTAATGCGCGCATCCACTACGGTCACGCCAAAATTAATAAACTTTTGTGCTTTGCGTGTGGGCTGTCCGTTTTCATCGAGCATTTTGCGTACAACAATTCCGTCTTGATTTCATCGCCATAATCTTGCTGGTCTTTCCCTAATGCTGCATTGGCAGTCGATTTGGCTCGGCTATTGACCTTTACCACGGTTTCTTCGCGACGTACGATGTAGACACCATTGGTCATTTGCATTTCAAACTCTGAGTTGAATTCGGTTCGACCGCCTGAGTAGTAATTTTCGGCACTCATTAATGATGCAGTAGCTTGCAGTGTCTCTTTGAAGGCGGGTATCAACGCTGTGCGCAAAAGGTTATCGGGTGTTCGGTATTCATGCGCAAGCTGCAAAAACGACTCTTCATCAGACGGGATCGAAAAGCGCGCGGTGGCTTCAGCGTGTGCGTCGACTTGATCCAAAAACATAATATTCAGTGCCGCTAAGCTCGCACTGGTTGCGGTACTTTCGCTTTCGGCTTGCATACTGGCATTGGTTTGGCTGCCAAGCGCTTGAACAGTCATGGCTCGCTTCCAAGCATTGTAGCGACCAAAAGGGTAAAACTTATACCCAGGTTCTACCACAACCTTTTCTTCACCTAACACGGTGCGGACATGGTAAATGTAGCCCGGTTCAGCATAAAAAATACCTTGCGCAATAAGGCCTGAAGCAATAAAAAAACCAGAGGCTAGGTAAAGAGGGAGCTTTAAAAAGTGAAATTTAAATTGTGCATTATCCTTCATCGCAATCGTGATACCGAGGGTAATGATTAAAATGAGAATGCCAAGGGGGATGAGTAGCTGTAGCATAGTCTTCCTTTATATCGTTATTGTTATGTGTAGTGGGTATTATTTTATAGTATTGGCGTACGGGCTTTGCATGAACCGGCCTTGCTGCTTTATGAAAAGCAGCTCAACATAATTGTTTGTGTAATAGCCCGCAAGCACCTACATCTTATGCTTAAAATTATGCACATCAAAGTCTATGAATAGCGTTGATGTGCAGCCTTCATCGGTCGAGCTTATTGCAGTATAGGCCGGCACTGTTCCTTTCGTCATATAGGCAGAGAGAGATATGACGATTGTGCGTATATTTTTGAGAGTATTCACAAAGGCGAGAAGAGCACACATAAAAAAACCGCCTCAGATGGTGATCACTACCTGAGGCGGTTTATGAGATTAAAAAGAATCAATGATTTTCTTTTTAAAGGCTAAGAATGAATCTAGAGTAGATTATTCCCATTTTTAGAATGCTATTACTCTTCTAGAATATAAAGCAGCTTGGTATTTTTTGGGGCTTCTTCTGCATCAATCACAGCAATAATGTTTTTCTTTTCTTGTAGCATTTCTACAATTTCATCTTGAGCATCTGTGTAAATCGGCATTGCGCCTTTACCCGTAAAGACTTGAGATGACCAATGCCCCTGAAATTTGCTGGGTGTCATTTTGAGTGCTTGTCTAATGAAGCGCTCAGTGCTTTCAGATTCAGCAGGCGGTAGTACTAATTGCACTTTAGAGTACTTTAAGCCTTTGATTTTTTTATTCAAAAAGACAGAGCGAACTTCTTTGGCCGTTAGTGAGGCAATACGTAACTCAGCATGACCAATAACAAATAAATCTGCTTGTGAAGCCGAGCTAAAAGCTAAGCCTGCCACCA
>CALIUX010000322.1 GCA_938048505.1 uncultured Pseudomonadales bacterium | reverse complement strand
TAGTTTTTTGGTTCGAATGGATGAGTCTTAGGTGTGGGAATTTCCTCCTAGTGTGTGAGTTTTAAATTTATTATATTGGGGTTAATTGCACCATATGTGAATCATATCCCAGTTTGTTTATTTTGTGATATGAGATCCGCTTTTAGTCTATGTCTTAACGTAATCACGCAGCCCAGCCATGTTAGTATTTGCATCACAAACCTATTAATAGTGTTATAAATAGAGCAGGTACAGAGCATGTCTGTGAGTGGTCTCTTACTCCATATCCAATCTTCCTTATTAGAATCCTCCCGCTCTATTTTTGAGCGTTCTATGGCTCATGGCCTTAATCGACCATCAATTCGGCGGGCAGCTGTCTTGGGTATGGCGCTTGCTATAGCAGGCTGTACCGGAGGCGAAGAGGAAACGAGCTCATTGAGTGCGGCTTCTGTTGAAGCAAACGTTTCTAGTATAGCTTCCTCTAGCTCTGCGAGTGTTGTTGCCTCGACACCGGTAGTTATCTCCTCGTCATCAGTTTCCACTGTCAGTAGTGAAGCCGTGAGCTCTGTATCCAGTTCAAGCTCTTCACAAAAGAGTAGCTCATCATCAAGTAATGTAGCGTTTATTTGGGAAACGGATGAGAATCTCGCTTTAGGCAAAAGCGCAACTCAAATTGGTCAATGGGATCCACATGAAGCAGGGCATGCGGTCGATGGTGATATGAGTACTATGAGCCATTCAGACAATGTGAATAATGCTTGGTGGCAAGTAGATTTAGGTGAGGTTGTGACAATTTCTGAGATCGACCTCTACAACCGCACGAGTTGTTGTTCGGCGCGCTTAAATGATTTTTATATTTTTGTATCAAAAGAGCCCTTTGTTTCACAAGATCTTCAGCCGACTCTTGATCAAGCGGGTGTTTTCGCTAAACGCATTGCGGATCCAGCCGAATCCCCTTCCACTTATGAACTTTTCGAAGCTGGCCGTTACCTACGTATTCAATTGGCGGGTAAAAACTTTTTGCATATGAAGGAAGTTGCGGTGCGTGGCTTTAAAGCCGCTGTGGCACCGCAGATAACAGGTGTTGCAGAAGGGGCAGAATTATCTATTGGTAGTGCATTAGAAATTTCAGTCTCGACGACAGATGATACTCAAGTTAAGCAAGTTGATTTATTCTTGAATGATATTTTAGTGCGTCGTGAGGGCGTTGCGCCCTTTGATTGGAACCATGCCAGCTTAAATCAAGATGACCCTGCGCTACAAAATTTAGCGGGTGGTGAATACCAATTGCGTGCCGTGATCACAAGTAAAGAGGGTATTCAAACAGCAAGTGAAGTCGCTTTTAGCGTGACCGAAAGTATTCATGATCAAGCGATAAAAGTATTTGAGGCGAATAACTGTACCAATGCCGGTTGTCATAGCGCATCACCAGGTGGTGCGCATATCGACTTAGTCACAGGCTCCATAGATGACTTTGCGGCGCGATTGGTTGGTGTGCCATCAGGAAAAACCAACGGATGTAAGAATGAACGAGTCATTGATCATCTTGATGCGGCGAATTCGCTGTTTCTGAAAGTCACAGACTCTCATTCAGGAGACCAATGTTTAGCCAAAATGCCTTTTGGCAAGCCTGGCGTGACAGATGCAGAGTTTTCAATTCTACAAAAATGGATCGATAAGCTTATTGAAGTTGCACCGCCAGTTGTTCTTCGACCTGATGAACCAACACGGATCGAAACGGTAGCATTGAATAAAACAACGGGTTTCTCTGTTGCCAGTTACGCTAAAAAAATCCTGCGCGGCGATGCATTAACCGATGAGGAATATAATCGTATTGCGGGTAGTGGCGGATTTGACTTGGATGAATACGATGCTTTGCTACGCGAATGGATTGCTAGTGATGCATTTGATTTTAAAATTCGAAAATTCTTACGCATTGCGTTACAGCAAAATGCATCGCCCCTTACCATGACAGATTATTGGGAGCAGTTTGGTGGCCTTGGTTATAAGCCAGATGCACCCGTTGATACTGCTCGTACAAGGGGTGCCTTGCATGAAATGATGACACACACAGCAATGCGCATCATTAATGCAGAAGAAGATTTTCGTACGATTTTGACCACCCGGGATTGGGAGGTTAGCACCATTATCTTAGCGGCTCTGGGGCGTGCTGATCAGCATCAAATGAGTGAAAACAGCAAAGAGTACAAATTGCATGATATGCCGGGGGTAATCGATAGCGATTACGAAGATTGGCGTACTATTCGTATGGTTCAAGGTACATCACGTGCCGATTATGAAAAATCAGAAAACTATATACAAAGAATGCGAGCCAAAAAAGAGGGCGATACTTATGAGCTGTTAGCCCCGCGTGTTGGTTACTTTACATCGCCTTCTTTTATCTATAATTGGGAAACTAATCCTTCGAACCAATTCCGTTTAACCTTAAATCAAACGTTGATCAGTGCATTATCATTAAGTTTTGAAGCAGGTGATACGACCGCACGTAATCATGAAGAAGGTATATTTGCCGAGCATGCAAAGCCGGGTACCGACTGCCATGCTTGCCACTCGCAAATGGACCCTATGCGCAATGTCTTTTTGAAATATTATCATTCAGAAAATACGCGAGCATTAAAGAAAATTGGCAATCAGCGCCCCGATTTCTCTTTCCATGGTCTAACGCGTGAAGTGTCCAATATGGATGAATTTGCCAAGGCACTTTCTGATCATCCTAATTTTGCTTTTGCTTGGGCGAGTAAGATGTGTCAGTGGATGACATCCGTAGAGTGCGAGAAAAAGTACCCTGAAGACGTGCAAGATATTGCAGAGAAATTTAAAAGTTCGGGCCACAACTTTAAAACGTTATTGGTTGAAACGTTAAAGTCTCCGCTCGTAATTAACGGCATTACCGATAATTCTGAAATGATTATTAGTATTGCGCGACAAGATCATTGGTGTACTCACTTGGAAGGCGGGTTGGATGCGATTTCTAAAAAACATGGCCGCGGCAAAGATCGGACTTTTTGTGATAAGAGTGTACATTGGCGTACAGCGCAAACAGACTTAGTGCCTAATGACGAGTATACGCGCGGTAAAATATCACTATTACAACCATCAACATTAGATCCTTTTTACTTAAAATCAGTGGAATACCTTTGTTCCGCTCGTGACTGGTGGTTTATTGGCAACAAAGACACAGTGCCGTTTCGCACGGACCGTATGAAAGATGTATTGGATGATATGGTGCAAATCATTTTAGGTATTCCCACTGCCCACGATCATTACCCTCAAGCAAGAGAGGCGCTAGAGCGTACATTTAATGTTCTGCGCAAATCGCCACAGTGTAATAACCCAAGTGATGTCAATATTAAAGATAATGCTAACCCCAGCTGCGGCTATGCGCTGAATGCGAACAAGGCGACCGAAACGCTCTGGAAAATGGTGTGTAGTGCACCGTCAACAACTAGTGTTGGCATTGGCTTTTAATCAGCGGAGAATTGAGATATGAAAAATAATGGTTTTTTATCCATGCGCCGCGACTTTTTACGCAAAAGTTTGTATACCGCTTTAGGTGCGTCTGTTCGTGCAAGTGTTATTGGAGTGCCTGCAAGCTTTTTATTGAGCGGTCAAGCTAGCGCGGCTACCAATAGTAAGTTCACAATTTTGTCGCAGTCTAAGCAGGGTGAGCCGATCAATTGCAGTGGCCCAATGACCTTTAAAAGTGCTGACAATCCAGCAGCCAGTTTAATTGACCATCCAACTGTTGCAGATTTGGGGACAGCCTCACTGGGTACAGTGAATGGTCAAAGTTATACGGCGAAAGATTTAGCTGAATCGGTTGAGTTGACTATAGGCGGCAAAAAATATTTGGCAGCTCGCCCATGGCAAGAATTACCTCAAGCGTTCTTAGATAATCTCTGTGGTGTTTGGTACCGTAGTGGTGCCAATGCACACCCTGAAATGCCTTCGGTTAAGCGTTTGAAGGGCGCCTTGCGTGATGACATTAATCCAAACCGTGATGAGGAAATTGGCTCTGCTATTGCTTGGGATACTGCTGAAGCATTGGGAACATCCTTAAAAACGCCACTGGTGCTATCTAAAGAAGGTATGGCGGGCTTCTCTAAAGGGAACCCTTTAACAGTCTACACGCCTACCCAGATTCAAAGTCTATTTGCTGCAGAATCCAGTAGTCACCTAGACCCTGAGCATTACGACAGCTTGTATGCTCAAACTATTGACATGGTGTATGCAAACTTACGCCAAAACGGCACAGCAAAGCAAAGAGCTTTTTTGGATAACCACGCATTAACACGCTCACAAGCACAAACTCTCGGTGATAAGTTAGGTAGTGCACTAGATGCTATTGATGGTAATGGTACGGTAAATCAATTGCGCGTAGCGCTTGCCTTTATGAAATTACGCCTGACACCTGTAGTGTGTGTGTCGCATGACTTTGCGGGTGATAATCATAGTGACTCGAATTTAAAAGATGAAGCCGAGCGTACCCTCAAAGGTATTGATGCAATGGTTCAATACTGGAAGATGGTTAATGATGCGGGTTTAGCTGATCAAGTAAACTGGATGACACTAGACTGCTTTGGTCGCACACCTCAGCGTAATGGCGAAGGTGGTCGCGAC
>CALIUX010000321.1 GCA_938048505.1 uncultured Pseudomonadales bacterium | reverse complement strand
GGCCAAGACCTGCTCTGCAGGTGTACGCGAGATACCTTGTTGCTGTAGCTCACTCTCGGTAGAGCTGGTTAAAACCGTCACACCAATCAAAATAGGTTTAGTCTGTGTAGTGGCCAAGGCATCGACACAGGCTTCAAGCATAGCTCTGCCACCACTGGCATGGACATTTGTCATCCAAACACCCAGGTTCGCTGCTGCTTTCACAGCCTTAGCCGTGGTGGCTGGAATATCATGAAATTTTAAATCAAGGAAAACGTCAAAACCTTTAAGCTGAAGCGCTTCAACAATTTTGGGGCCACAGGCGGTAAACAATTCCTTGCCTACTTTTACACGACAATATTCAGGGGACAACTTATCAGCCAACGCAAGGCAGCTACGCTCATTATCAACATCTAATGCCACCACAATTGGCGACAAGGTATTACCTGGCATACAGGAACTCTCAACTCTCTTTGATTAATTACTCACTATCGATTGGCTCACGGCCGTCTTATCGAGCGTAAACGCATCAATTAGCTAAACCATTGGGTTTCAATGCTCTAGAATTGTAACATGAGCCTAGATGAGTTGTGAGTCACACTTAATTTAGGCTCGATGGCATTGTTCATACTTATGTTACAGCTTGTTGACAGCACTCATTGATTATTATGTTGCTTGCTGAATTCTACTGTCTGAGTCGTGCTAGGCAAAACGAACGGCACCTATCACACTGCTGGCCGTCTCTCAAAACAGATTCATGCAAAGCGTTAACTGGGTCAATATCATTAAAGCCATCGCAAGAGAAATATGTTAAGTTTATAATTCAATTTGCCACACCACCAATACCAATCAAAATGACCCTATCCTTCACTTACACTATATGACTAATTATGCTTTTCTTGGCTCGTATTTCACGAAACGACCTCAACAGAACATCTCCTGCATAAGCACAGTCAGTCTGTTTATGGATATTCATCAGCAGGTCTGCACTAAAGACTTGCATCAACACATAGATAACCAAGGGTACTCACGTATATCCGTATTCACTAAGTCGCCACCCTGCAAGCAAGGTCGCCTCTGCTTGTGAAGATTGATTTTAATATCCGGCTCGTTTGTATTTTACTCGCCATCTCTGGGTTCAGCATAGCAATGCATCGTTATGGTGCATTCAATATACACCTCGATTTACTTGCGAATAAACATGGTTTTGCCCATGTAAACAATGGTGATATCCAATCCAAAGTAGACGTAAGCTACGACGATACAGGTCTTACAATGCGGTGCCTGATCGACTCCCTTCGCGATCACCGACGGTACTGCGGCGCAACAATAAAGCTGAACGATGACCCCTCCAAAGGGCTGGACTTCTCTCGGTACAAAAACATCATTATTGACATGGCGTATCAGAGCCCCAGTAAAGAGGCACCAGTTCGATTATTGTTAAGGAACTACGACCCAGCCTACGCCAACATCTACAACAGCGCATCTCTCAAATACAATACTGTTCAATTTATCCCTAGCAAAGAGTTACTTTCTAAGCCTATCCCCATTCAATCGCTGCAAGTGGCGTCTTGGTGGATTACTGAATACAAAATCAGCTATGACAACGCACAGCTTGATATCAGTAATGTTTCACTCGTAGAAATCGAAACATCAGAAGCATCATTACCTGGTGAATATGTCATTCATGTTAAAAAGCTTATACTGCAGGGGAGCCTTTTTTCAGAGTCAATGTTATTCAAAGGGCTCTTAACAATGTGGCTTCTTGCATGTTTATTCATGGTGGGCCGCCAACACAAAGCACTTACTCTGCTTTTAAATCAAGATACCCTAACGCAGCTTGTCAATAGACGCGGCCTAAGTCGGTGGCTAGACAAGCGCTTCACCCCGGGCGAGAGCGCAGAAGACATTGTCTTATTTTATATTGATATTGATGATTTCAAGACAATTAATGATAGCTATGGGCATCTCGTTGGTGATAATTTGCTCAGAGAGTTCTCATCCGCCATTATCAATGAGCTAGAGTATTTTGATATTGAAAATATATCAAATGGGCATACGCTTGCCCGATTATCTGGGGATGAATTTGCACTGATTATTGACGGTCTCAATGATCTGTCTCTTCATAATATAGCTAACCGCCTGATTAGCCGCTTTGGGCACACGCTTACCGTAGACAGCATGGAAATCATGGTCAATGCAAGTATTGGGATTGCACGCGGCACGCGAAGCATGCAGTCATCCAATACGCTCATGGGGCATGCCGATGCAGCCATGTATTACTCGAAAAAGAGTGGTAAAAATCAATATAAAATATTTGATGATAAAATCCACGAAGGCATTTTATTTAAAAAGCGCATTGCAAGTGCATTGAGAGTGGCAATAGAAAAGGAGCTTTTTTCACTGGTATTTATGCCAATATACAGTAGCAAAAACCATTCTAGAAAAGGATTAACCATAGCCGGCGCAGAAGTTTTGTTACGGTGCACCTCAGAGGAGTTATCGGGTATTGGCTCTGAAGTGTTTGTTCCGATTGCAGAAGAATACGGCCTGATAAGAGAAATTGACCTTTGGGTAATTGAAGCTACTTTTGCTCTAATCGCCAAACAGCATGAACTACTAGCAGCTCACCGTTTAAAATTTAGCATTAACATATCAGCGCTGGAATTAACCAATAAATGCTTCCCTACTCAAGTCGAGTCACTTTTAACACACCATCAAATCCCCCCCGAACTGGTTGAGCTAGAGCTAACTGAAACCAGCTTAATTGATGTGGACGAAAGCAGTATTGCTTTGCTGCATAAAATCAAAGATCTTGGCATTACTCTCTCGCTAGATGACTTTGGTACAGGTTATACCGCATTTAACCAGCTAAACCACTACCCTGTGAATTGCCTTAAAATCGACAGAGCCTTTGTCAGCAAAATCACTCCTGAATATGATTCCACATTGATGGTAGATGTTATTCTAGCCATTGCGGAATCCTATGAGCTCAATGTTATTGCAGAAGGCGTAGAGAGTGAATATCAAAAAGATTATCTTATCCAGAAAGGCTGCCATTTTTTACAAGGCTACCATTTGTGTAAGCCGGTAGCTTGGCCAGAATTTAAAAAGATATTAACCAATCAAAAAAGTTGCGCTGGCTCGGTTCACAAACTCAATAAAGTAAGCCACTAATCATACTAAGGCAATACTAAGAAACAGTACCAAGAGAGCAGCCGCATCGCAATAAGTCTTCCCCTCTCAACACCTTACGTCATTTACAAACAAAGCATATATCAACAAAACACCTATAAACAAAAAAGGCTACTCAATAAGTTGAGTAGCCTTTCAAAGATTTGCAATATTAAAAGCTAGCACAAGGATTAAAAAAACCTTGTGCTAGCTTTTAATCAACTTTACTCGCTGGCTTTCTTTTCTTTTAGCTTAAGAGCAATATTTAATTCATGCAGTTGGAGTGTATCAACTGTTCCAGGGGCATCTGTCATCACGCAAGCTGCTGATTGTGTTTTGGGGAATGCAATGACATCACGGATTGATTCAGAGCCCGTCATCAACATAATAAGTCGGTCAAGGCCAAATGCTAGGCCACCATGCGGCGGCGCACCATGACTGAGTGCATCTAACAAGAACCCAAACTTTTCACGCTGCTCGTCTTCTTCGATACCTAGCACTTCAAACACGGTTTGCTGCATAGACTGATCATGAATACGCACTGATCCACCACCTAGCTCGGTACCGTTCAACACCATGTCATATGCTCGACTAAGAGCACTTGCTGGATTAGCTTTAAGTTCTTCAGGGCTGCATGAAGGCGCTGTGAAAGGGTGATGTAGAGCTGTGAATTTCCCGCCATCAATTTCTTCAAACATTGGAAAATCAACAACCCAAAGCGGTGCCCAATCACAAGTATACAAATTGAGATCTTCACCAATCTTACAGCGCAATGCACCCAGCGCTTCAGAAACAATTTTCTCTTTGTCTGCACCAAAGAAAATAATATCGCCATCAACCGCCTCAAGACGCTCAAGTAGCGCCTTGCGAACAGGAACAGGTAAGAATTTCACAATCGGTGATTGCAAACCCTCTTCCAAGTCAGAAGCGTTGTTGACTTTGATATACGCAAGGCCTTTGGCGCCATAAATACCAACAAACTTAGTGTAGGCATCAATTTGCTTACGAGTAAGCTTTTCGGAAGCACCCGGTACTTTGAGTGCCGCAACACGGCCTTTAGGATCTTTTGCCGGGGCAGAGAACACTTTAAACTCTACTTCCTGCATCAAATCTTTGACATCAACCATTTCAAGCGGAATACGTAAGTCAGGTTTATCTGAACCATACTTCTCCATTGCTTCTGCAAATGGCATGCGCGGGAACTCACCAAATGTCACATCCATACTGTCTTTAAATAGCTTACGAATCATATCTTCCGTAATAGCCATAATTTCGTCTTCACTCATGAAAGACGTTTCAATATCGATTTGGGTAAATTCGGGCTGGCGATCAGCGCGAAGGTCTTCGTCACGGAAGCACTTTGCGATCTGGTAATAGCGATCAAACCCGGACACCATCAACAACTGCTTAAACAACTGAGGGGACTGAGGCAATGCAAAGAATTTGCCGTCATGGGTACGTGATGGCACTAAGTAATCACGAGCACCTTCAGGGGTTGCACGCGTCAAGATAGGCGTTTCAATGTCCAGAAAGCCATTCTCATGCAAAAAGTTACGAATCGCCGTGGTGATACTAGAACGCAAACGCAAGTTACGTTGCATTTCTTCACGGCGCAAATCGATATAACGATGCTTCAAGCGAACATCTTCACCGACATTGGTATGGCTATCCATTTGAAAAGGAGGCGTCTGAGCGACATTCAAGATTTCAAGCGCTTGCCCATAAACTTCGATTTCACCTGTTGGCATATTACCGTTAACAGTCGCTTCAGAACGCGCACGTACAATGCCAGTTACTTTTAATACATATTCACTTCGAACCTTATCCGCTAGTTCAAAGTTTGTTTTACCGTCAGGGTCAAACACCACCTGAACAATGCCATCGCGGTCGCGTAAATCAATAAAAATAACACCACCATGGTCACGGCGGCGATCAACCCAGCCACACAATGTAACCTCTTTACCAATATCTGTGGCGCGTACGGCACCGCAATAAATAGTGCGCATAGTTTTTCCTATAATTTCAATGCAGTAGTTTAGTATTTAGCAACAGCCATTTTTTTGCAGGCTATCTCACCCGCACAATTCAGCCTTGCATGGCCGACTCAATGCCGTATGGCACCCATTATGAATCTGATTTAGAACTGCTTACCTTGGGATTAGCTGATGCAGGTTTGCTATCAGCTTTTGGCTTATCTTTTTCGCCTGCAAGATTCTTTTTATTGCCCGACTTAAAATCTGTTTCATACCAGCCACCGCCACTTAAGCGAAACCCCGCAGCGGAGACTTTTTTCTTGAGTTCTGGCTTAGCGCACTCGGGGCACTCAGCTAAGGGGGCATCACTCATTTTTTGAAGCGCTTCAAGCTCATGGTCACAAGCGTGACAGACATATTCATAAATAGGCACGTTAGAATCTCCGATCATGCTATTTCAAGGTACCAGCATGCGAGATAACGCAACGAACTGGTGCCCTATCACCATCGCTCATCAATACCGCCAGATTGGGGGCATAAACGATCTACTAGATCCACTAACTAAGTTGTAGCGCTTTAATGCTTAAACTTTGCTGGCAGAAGAACGGTGGCGATTAATCAAAAGCAGCGCATTATACATGAGCCTAGCCGATTAGGCAGCGAGTATAAAACAAGCACCAAGATGCACATAATTTAACCAAAAATAATGCTAGGCCGCATAAAAAACAAACATAATCCGCTTTTTGAGGCTATTTTTTAAGGGTTTTTACGATTTTACATTGCCGCAATCGAAAGTTTACTCTATATATACAGACTTAAATGCTTGTTTTTACCGCAACCGTCGGCAATCACTGCATCTAAATAGCCGTTAGTTCAGCATTTTCATCAAAACAATAAGACCATTTCGAGGAACAATCATGCCTGCACGTAAAACTGCCGCCAAAGCACCTGCTACAACCACAACACGCAAAGCAGCAGCTAAGCCTGCTGCTGGCGCAAAAGTTAAAGCGCTCAAAGCTATTCAAGATCGCTACACAAAAAGTGACATCCTTAACCGCATTTCTGAGGTGACAGAACTACCACGTAAGGACGTTGTAGCGGTTTTTGATGAGTTAGATAATATTATTGAAGCACATATCAAAAAGCGTGCATGCGGTGAATTCACTCTGCCAGGCTTAATGAAAATTGTTACCGTTAAGAAGCCTGCCACAAAAGCACGCAAAGGGATCAATCCGTTTACGGGTGAAGAAACAACCTTTAAGGCAAAGCCAGCTAGCATTGCCGTTAAAGTGCGCCCACTCAAAAAACTCAAAGAGATGGCGCTCTAGGCTTACTGCCCATACCAATATTTTTAAGCTTTACAGCCTCTTTGCAGTGTTAAACTATTAAAAAAGCCAGCTCATCACAGAGCTGGCTTTTTATTTTCTATGGCGATAGATACGAACAGTTGTTCTTTAAAATACTACTAAAGCCTAAAACATTATCGATGGCCTAATCAAAACAGCAATAACGCGAAGGGATTAGGCCTTAACTGGCAAAGAGCCCTGGCAATTCTCCGGTCACAGGGTTTGTACCAAAGCTATCAACATCATGGCCCATGTAGCGCGCAATACTCACTAGCAACTTTGTATGATCAACCCCTCTTTGATCTCCTTCTGCATTCAAGTCATAACGCAATTTTCGATTCCCCTGCAGACCAAAATTATGCCCGCCAATTAAGAAAAACGGCATATCACGATGATCGTGAAGCTTTCCGTCACTCAAACAGCTATAAACATAAATCAAAGTATTATCGAGCAGTGTCGAATTATCGCCATCAGGCGTACCCTTAAGCTGATTCACGAGGTCAATCAAAAAGCCGTAAAAGTAGTTGAGTGATTTAATCCATGTATCGCTAAAATTATGCGAAATACTATGGTGGCCACGGAAGTTAGAGGTTGTATGAGACATCTGCAGGCCCGCAACACGTGTCATTCCACAACTTAGTAAGCGCGTAATAATATCGGTTTGAAGGTTCGCAATATCCGTAAAATTGCTCTCTAAATGAATCTTTGGAGGGTAAACACCATCAGCACTCGCTGTTTCAATATGATTTGGGTTAAAGCTACTTACCTCGCACAGCCCGCCAATTGGGCCATCATTAGACGCTACACCATTGAGCTTTTTCTGCATATCGTTTAAAGCATCAATGTGCGTTTCTAATTTAATGCGCTCATCCATACCCAAATCATTACGCATTAGCGCTTCAACCTCCTTAAAGCTTTGAGTCAGGATACTCCCTCTTGGGTCAAAGCCATCAGGATAAACAATGCCGCCGCCTCCCAGCCCATAAACACGATTAAATGCCGCAACAGGGTCATCTTCGGGCTTGATAGAAACGCCATTTAGATAATGCACATGGTCAGTCGTGCCAGCCTGAAAATTTGCCATAGCTCCAAGGTTAATATTCCGTATAGGCGTTTGGCCACCAATATTATCTTGCTTGCCCAAAACAATATCTAAAGAATCATCTCCATTACCAGTCAACACTTTTTGAGCGCCGCCCTGGTGAGATCCCCCACCTAGCTTCATATCAAGGCCTTGCAAAAATGTCATATGCTCTTTGATTGACTCAAAAGCAGCGGTCATTTGGTTCATCGTAGGATTGTTGACTATAGAATAACCATTACCCGTTGGCTCTTCTGTGCCCATAGGGTGCCAGGCACCTTGGCTATCATCAGTCGTACCATTAGCATTTTTTGGACAGTAAACGCCGTCAGGCATATAAACAAAGATGCACTTAGGTGTATTTTCACCGCTCATTGCAAGAGCGGGTTGAGCAATACGCATCGCCAAGGGCGACATCGCGCCTGCCACTAATGTATTTTTAATAAAGCGGCGACGGGTATTTCTGAAAGGCTTTTTCATCATCATTAACCTGTTTTTTCACCTACAAGCCACCGCTTTATAAAGGCGATCACTTGAATAATTTTTGCCAAATGATACGGCGTTATGCTTTTGTTGATCTCATCAACGACTAGCCTTACTGGCTTCACCTTAATTTATTGGCGCAAGATTTATTGGCGCAAGGAAAAAGAATCTAATTGCGTAATGCCAATTAATAAGGACTGAATATCAAAATCACTCTCTGCAAACGTTTTGTTAAGGTTCTCGATTGCACATTGATCAGCATCACTCAAGGAATACCCCATAACATAACGATAATACTGCGTTGTCATGCAAGATTTGGTGGAGTCGGCATTGGCCATGATTCCAGCTAAGCCTTGTAGATCATCAAAGAGCAATTCATCATCACCATCGACATTAATCACTTTACCCGCTGTAACAATATCCAACTCGGACAATACCTCTTTAGTATCCCAGTCATACATCACTTCACGTTCACGATACAAGCCTGATGCATCGTAAGATTCCATGGCAAAACCAATATCATCAAAGAATTTATGGCACGCCCAGCAATTTTCATTAGCAGAATGCTCAGTAAAACGCTCACGCATGGGTTTGGTGGGATCTAAATCAGGGTTAGGAATGTTCACATCACGCGGCAAGGGAGGCAGCGGATCACACATCAGCTGCTCGCGCACAAATACACCGCGCTTAACCGGGGAGGACTCTTCTGTGCTTGCCTTTGCAGCCATCACTGCGCCTAAACTGAGAACCCCTCCTCTTTCCGTGGTTGTAACCTGCACAAAGTTTTCATCTGAAGCAGAGCCCACCTTATAAAAATCTGAGAGTGTTTTATTCACCAAGGTATAACCTGGCTGATAAAGCTCGCTAAACTTACCCGATGATTCGAATACTACATGCTTAAAGAACGCTTGCATCTCACCCACCATTGCCTGAATCACATCAGGTCCAAAGCCTGGGTAAAAATCAGGGTTTTTAGAACCAATTAGCTCCAACCCTGCATCCCACCACTCAACGGCAAAGTGAGCCATTTGGTCTTTTCCGCGCGGTGTTTGCAGCAATCTTTCAGCATGCGCTTTAAATTGTGCCTTGGTTTGCAGTGCACTATTTTCTGCAGCCTCCATCAAGGCATCATCAGGTGATGAACCGATAAAGGTATAAGAAAGTAATGATGCCACTTCATAAGCATCAAGCTGATATAAGCCTGAATCATTCAGTGTGCCTAACTCTTTGCGGTAAAAGAAATGAGGCGACATCAACAACGCAGGCAAACCTGCACCGATTGCTTCTTTGTAATGCACCGAGTGGTTATACCAACCCTCATCTTGGCCTTCGGGCAAGAACGCCTTAAAGAAAGCAAGGTACTCTGTGGTTTCTTCATCGGTCAATGGGCGTCGGAATAATCTTGCTCCAAACTCCTCAACAAATTTTTGAATGCATGCAAAATTATCACTGCACCCTAAGATGCCGCCAATAACGCCTGTCTTTAAATTCTCTTGTACCTGGCCCGTTACCCGAGAAGCTGCGCTGTAATAATTATCAAGATGTCTTGCTGTCACCTGAGCGATATCAGCATTGTTTGTAAAACCATGATCCCGTCCTTCTGGTGAAAAGTTTGTTGTTAGATCCATATCAAACCCAAAAATATCATTAATTGTGTTTTGATATTCTCTGCGTGTCAGTAGTCTCAATGCCCTTGAAGCCGGCGCACCTTCATCTGCATCACACCCTGCAAATCCTAGCTCTTTTTCAACAGTGGGGGCTAAGGCACCCGGGAAGCCGTTGGTGATATAACTCGCAATATGATGAGCGCAATCACCCTCACACTGTTCAGGAGAGTACTCTTTACCGGTTAAAACTCCCTGCCCTGATGGCATATTACCGCCATCTACCCGAGCGATAATGCCATCATAATCAATAGATTCGACTGGAACAGGCAATTGCTTCGCGCCACCACCTGTTACGCCGTGGCACTCTAAACAATGGGTTTCATACAAAGCCTTCCCCAACTGCACATCAACGTCACCACTAGATATAGATGAAGTCGACTGAGGCACGCTGGATACTGAACTTATTTCTGAACTTATTTCTGAACTTGATTGCGCAACAGAGGATGATGAGGTTACTTCATCAGAATTTGAAGAGACGGATTCTGAAGAAGAGATAGCAACAACCGAACTACGTGAAGAGACAGTACTTGAAGAAACCGTAAAAGCTGACGAGCTTTGGGCAACTTGACTACTGGTTGGCTGTTCACTTTCTGAGGACGCCGCCATTGCGGAGCTAGGCTGATCTAAGCTTGTGCTACTGGAAGAATTATCAGATTCGCCACCAGTACAGGCCACCATCCCGAGTACTGCCAAAACTAATGTGATTTTTTTAAGCATGAAAACCCCAAACAGAGTGCAAAAGGAGGTATCAACTAACCTAGCCCCAAACGCGCTGCTGGCCGATAGCTGAAATGATAACCAATAATAGTTAATGGCTATTAATAGGATATCTCGCAAGGTAATCAGCTTCGCTTTAAAATACAATTGAGAGGGCACAATTGACGCCGCTTTCTAGGGAATTTGAGAACAGCCACACAGCAACCAAGGAATCACTTCTCAGAGCAACATGACATAGCCAACATGAACAATAAAGGAGATACTGCTCATCATTCCTGTAAAGTAGCTGCAAACTTAATCAGTAAAATGCATAGATCAAATGCAGAGAAAGAAGAGATCTGAAAATTATCAAGGGTGCATGCATAACGATGCTAAAAAAGCGCGGCAAAGCTCAACCAAGCCATTATCCTTTCAAAAAACGACACTTGTTAGCGGCTGTTTGTGCGGCCAGCTTATTCAGCAGCGCAGTGTTTGCGGCCACGGGTGATGCTAGTATCAACAACACTGGTATTAAAAAGAGTGGTATCAAAAACATTGGCACCGAGAAATCAAATAGAGCAAACGACAAAGCAACATTAGAGCACTATTTTTTTCTTGATGGTCA
>CALIUX010000320.1 GCA_938048505.1 uncultured Pseudomonadales bacterium | reverse complement strand
ATCAGGTATTTCATAAGCGCGCTTCCTGATAGCTGTACGACCTGGCTGAGACAAAACGCGAACAGACAAAGTAACGGTATCGTGCATGAGTTGCGGCTCTATCATGTCACCATTAGCTAAAAGGCTAGCTTCCGCAGACTGGGGCTCGGGTTCCACACCCTGCACTGATGTTTTAGGAGCGGCGCCCTTGGGAACAAGGCCTAGTATTTCACTTGAAGATGCTCTAGCTTGAATAGATTCTGAAGCGGCTATTTGCACGACCTTGCGGCTATTAATATCAGTGGCTTCATTGTTAGCCATATTGTTACTTATATCGCTGTCATTTGATTGCCGTGAGCTTGAATCAAGAGCCTTCAAACCGAGATACAATGCACCCAAAAAACTACAAGCAAACAAAAAGTAAACAAATGCACTTTTTTTCCGCATAAAACACCCAACAACCAAAAAAGCCATATATGATATAAAAATAATAACATGTGGAATATTTTGATTCAAATACTGTATTGTTGATGAAAATCACACTAGGGAGTAATTGCTGTCTTAGCACTGCCATACGAGCTAGCAGCACTGAAAGCAAGATAGAGATTATGTGACGGTAGGCTTTAATGAATAATCTATTTTGACTATTGCATCATCATTGGGGAAATGAGGCGCAACATAAGACCGCCATAGAGAGTTGCATGATACATACAGTGCAGAAGCGACCAAGCACGACTAAGCCTAAACACGACCAAGCCTAAAAAAGCCCACCTAAGCGGGCTTACGATTCTTAAAAATTAAAGAACAAGGCTATAGTTCAAACAATACTGCTGTAAAGTCCGCCTCCCGAATAGGAATAAAGACCTCCTGAATAGCATTAGGCTATTCACGCCTTACATTAATTTGAACAAATGAAACCGTGGGCTACGCATCAATCACGTTACCATTCGGCAAATTCATCGTTCCTAACGCATAGGCACAGCCAAGCTATTGAATGACACCCATCAAAAACCATTAAGGTAACACGATTCATTCTTGTATGTCGGTAAGTGGTTCACCTCTTGCACCCACAGCATCCTGCAAGCGATTCTGCATGGTCGTTTCAAATGTTCGGAAAGCATTTTTGCCATCTTGGTACAACCGGCCATAGACTGAACGTAACGCCAGTTGAAAATCAACCAATACGCTTGATAACACTATTCTAGATGCCGGCATCATTTCCAATATCTGGGTCATTAATAAAAATTATGGTCTTGATAGGCAAACGCCCCACCCCAAACGCAATCTATTCATTATTTACGTAACAGATGTTAACCAAAAACAAAATAGACGACATTTACACTCAATCATAAATAAAATTGGTTAAATACAAAGCAAGGTGGAACTATTTAGAATCAGCATTATTTAAAAAAATATGCCAACACAGGCCAATAAAAGCAGAAAGTATGGAAAAAACAGCAGTTAAACAAGAGCACTGCAGTATGTATTCGAAATGTGACCGTGTTTAAAATGTTATAGAAAGTTTAAAGTTCAGAGGGAATAAATATTCAGAAATGAGTCTTATAGGGTGTATTTTATGCTTCACCACTCTGCTGAACAGCAGGAATCTAGTGGCGCTATATCCCATCACAACTGGACAACAACTTATGAAAGCATCAGACCTATTCGTTCAAGCTCTTGAAAAAGAAGGCGTAGAGTTTATTTTTGGCATACCCGGTGAAGAAAACCTCGATTTGCTTGAATCTATACGAAAGTCCAGCATTCGCTTGATTTTAACCCGACACGAACAAGCAGCAGGATTTATGGCGGCAACCTACGGGCGTCTAACGGGTAAAGCCGGTGTGTGCTTATCGACATTGGGGCCAGGCGCAACGAATTTTGTGACGGCAGCAGCATATGCACAACTTGGCGCGATGCCAATGCTAATGATTACAGGGCAAAAGCCTATCAAGTCCAGTAAACAAGGCCACTTTCAAATTATTGATGTGGTTGACATGATGCAACCGCTCACCAAGTTCACACATCAAATTGTCAGTGGCGATAACATTCCCTCTAAAATACGTGAGGCGATCAGACGTTCGGAAGAAGAGCGCCCAGGTGCTGTGCACCTAGAGATACCAGAAGATATTGCGGCAGAACAAACTAACGCAAAACCTCTCACTGCAGGCAAGGTTCGCCGCCCTATTGCCGAAACCAAATCGATCCATCAAGCCATCGCCGCAATTGAACACGCTAAACACCCTATTTTGCTCATTGGCGCAGGGGCTAACCGCAAACTAACATCTAAAACACTTAATGCTTTCATCACTAAAACGGGCATTCCATTTGTTACCACACAAATGGGGAAAGGTGTAGCGGATGAAACACGGCCAGAGTACTTGGGCACAACCGCACTGTCTTCTGGCGACTTTGTACACCGCACACTTGAAGAGGCAGACCTCATTATTAATGTGGGCCATGATGTCATTGAAAAACCGCCGTTTTTCATGAAAGAAAACGGCCAAGAAGTTCTCCATATTAACTTTTTCTCAGCCGAAGTTGATCCGGTGTATTTCCCACAAATTGAAGTGGTTGGTGATATAGCAAATAGCATTTGGCAAATAACAGAAAGTATTTCAAATCAAACACATTGGGACTTTAATTACTTCAAAACCGTCAATAAGCACTTAGAAGAACACCTGCAAGAAGATGCACACTCCGATGCTTTCCCTATGAAACCTCAGCGAATTGTGACCGATGTTCGCAGTGTTGTAGAAGAAAAAGGGATTATCGCACTCGATAACGGCGTCTATAAAATCTGGTTTGCGCGTAATTATAAAGCGTCTTTTTCAAATACAGTCTTACTGGATAATGCCCTAGCGACTATGGGTGCAGGCTTACCTTCAGCAATGGCTGCACATTTAGTTCACCCTGACCGTACAGTCATATCCATTTGCGGTGACGGGGGCTTTATGATGAATTCTCAAGAGCTCGAAACGGCTGTGCGTTTGAACATGCATATCATCATTGTCATTTTGCGCGACGATGGCTACGGCATGATTAAGTGGAAACAAGCCCATATGGAATTTGACGACTATGGTCTAGATTATGGCAATCCAGATTTTGTTAAATATGCCGAGAGTTATGGTGCAAAAGGCCATCGCGTCCATGCAGCCAATGAATTTGTTGACATTATTGAAGCCTGCAAAAAAGATCATGCTGTGCACCTTATCGATGTACCGGTTGACTACAGTGATAATGATCGAATCTTAAATCACGAAATCAAGCAATTATCAGCTAAAATTTAATAGGTAACTTATGAGTCAGTTTTCACTTCGTGACGCCTATCCGTTTTATCTTGCCAATCAGGCCGTCTACGCCAATCAAGATTTAGCCGTTACTGATAAATACACCGGTGATATTGCTACCCATGTTGCAATGGCGAATATTGATCATATTGATCAAGCTATTCAAAAAGCACAAGAGAGCAGCAAAGCGTGTGCTGCACTACCCGCCTATGAGCGCCAAAAAATACTACAGCACTGTGTCTCACGCTTTGAAGAACGTTTTGAGGAATTAGCACAAGCACTATGCATTGAAGCGGGTAAACCCATTAACGATAGCCGTAGTGAGGTCACACGGCTTATCGATACCTTTCGAATTGCGAGCGAAGAAGCGACTCGTATGAGTGGTGAGGTAATGGAGTTAGAGGTGAGTGCACGTGCAAAAGGCTACAGCGGCATGTATAAACGCGTGCCTATCGGCCCCTGTTCTTTTATTTCGCCGTTTAATTTTCCGTTAAACCTCGCGGCACATAAAATTGCACCCGCATTAGCTGTAGGTTGCCCTTTTGTTTTAAAACCAGCCAGCAGGACACCCATTGGCGCACTACTCATTGGCGAAATCTTAGCTGAAACCAATTTGCCCGATGGAGCTTTTTCAATCTTGCCTTGTCATCGTGACGGGGCCGATCTGTTTACAACAGATGAGCGACTAAAACTGCTTAGTTTCACAGGCTCGCCCGATGTTGGGTGGGATCTCAAAGCCCGCGCAGGCAAAAAGCCGGTTGTACTGGAGTTAGGAGGCAATGCGGCGTGTATTGTAGATAAAGATACCGATTTGCAGGATGCGTGTGAGCGCATCATACATGGTGCTTTTTATCAGTCAGGTCAGAGTTGTATTGGGGTGCAACGTATATTAATTCACCAAGCAATATACGATACCTTTAAAACAATGCTCGTTGAGCGTACGTCTCAATTGATTATGGGTGACCCCAAAAAAGAAGAAACATTTGTAGGCCCAATGATCTCTGAAAGCGAAGCAACACGCCTCAAAAACTGGATTGATAGCGCAGTCGATTCCGGCGCAAGCTTACTGTGTGGCGGCCAACAAAGTGGAGCTATGCTAGAAGCCACATTGCTTGAAAATGTTCCTGCTGATGCAGACATTTGCACTCGTGAAGCGTTTGGTCCTGTCGCAGTCATTAGTTCATTTGAACATTTTGATGATGCATTAGCGCAAGTGAATGACAGTGAATTTGGGCTGCAAGCCGGTATTTTTACACGCGACATTTACAAGGCGCATCAAGCATGGAATGAACTAGACGTTGGAGGCATTGTAATTGGTGATGTGCCCTCTTGGCGTGTAGACAATATGCCCTATGGTGGTGTGAAAGATTCAGGCCTAGGCCGTGAAGGTGTTCGCTTTGCAATGGAAGACATGACCGAATTACGTCTGATGGTATTGCGCACACCTTAAACATAGCGGGCTTAAACATAGGTGAGCTTAATCATAGGCGCGTTAAACATAGGCGAGAAAGACAATGTTTAACAACCTATAAAGACTGTTAGGCAGAGTTCAAAACGTCAAAAAACGCATTGGCTCTGCCTATTTTAGCTTTGGGTGATAGGCCTAATACCGCCTTAACGAGAAACATGTCGCCAAAATCATCACCACAACACACTATAACGAGCCAGTAATCGTCTTTAGGCGTATGCTTAATAGGCGTTACGCTGCTAAGCTGATTTTATACAATCTGGTTAAGGAGTATTACTCATGAAACACGTCTTTCGCAGATTCGGGGGCACCTTTCAAGGGGGCGATTCAGGAAACCTTACGTTAGGCATAGTTGGTCTAATTGGCTTAGTATTGCTATGCGGGCTAGCATTACTGAAAGGGAATGCTAGCTATGTGATAGCAGGTTTTGCTTGGTTATTTATTTTCACTATTGCATCACTATTCGGTGAACGCGGTGCGACATCAGACTTAAGGAAAGAGCTATATGATGAGTATCTTGCAGAAGCGATCAAGCACTACAACAACAACGTATTTGATCAAGCAGAACGTTACTTCGATAAAGCAAGTCGTTACGGCGTAATACCCCG
>CALIUX010000319.1 GCA_938048505.1 uncultured Pseudomonadales bacterium | reverse complement strand
ACTCCAAATCAGTATGCCATCACTCAATACCAAGAAAGTCATGGCCTGATTGGCAATACATTTAACCGCGACAATACTTATATCGATTCCAACGGAAAACTTTATTTAGGCGCAGCAGAAGGGCTGAGCATTTATCAAACTGGACAAAAAAACACAGCCGAGCATGCACCTGACATCCGCTTTACGGATTTAAAAATATTCAACGAAAGCATGAATGCGCTCTCGCCTCAGTCTCCTCTCAAAAAAGCCATTTTCGAAACCAAAGCTATTACACTCAAAAATTTCCAGCGCGTCTTTTCAATCGATTTTTCAGCTATTAGCTACCGCTCTTCTAACCGCAACCAATATGCGTATAAATTAGAAGGCTTTGACAGTGAATGGATATCATCGGGCAATAAGCATTCAGCAACGTACACCAACATTGGCGCCGGCAATTATACTTTTAAGGTGCGTGCAGCCAACGCTGAAGGCATATGGAATGACGCAGGAATTCAACTTGACATCAATGTATTACCACCACACTGGCGAACATGGTGGGCTTATATTACCTACATACTCATTGCGATACTTTTTTTACTCGCATTTATACGGCATAAAGAGAAGCGCCTCGAGCTAAAAAAAGAAAAGGAAGTCAATGCTAAGCTTATTAAAATCGACAAAATGAAAGATGCTTTTCTTGCCAATACCTCTCATGAGTTACGCACCCCTCTCAATGGCATTATAGGACTGGCCGAATCACTCAAAGATAACTGCCAACTATCGCTTGAAAAAAGCAAAATAAAACAACTCGATATGATCATTTCAAGCGGAAGAAGGCTATCATATTTAATCAATGATATTTTAGACTCATCAAAACTAGAAGACCAACAAATAGAATTGCATAAAAGTGATGTCGACCTAAGAACACTCACCGATTCGGTTATGACACTACTATCGCCGCTCACCAATGGAAAAGACATCCAGCTTAAAAATGAAATCCCACACTCTTTTTATTGCGTGAATGCCGACACCAATCGCCTACAGCAGATTTTGTTTAATTTAATAGGTAATGGCATTAAATATAGCGATAAGGGCTATGTAAAAGTAAGCGCAGCACAAAGCGAAGAGACAACCACTATTTGCGTTAAAGATACCGGCCTCGGCATTAAACCAGAAGATATAAAAGTGATTTTTCAATCGTTTTTTCAGTTAGAGCATAACGACTCTAGAGAATATGGCGGAACAGGATTAGGGCTTTCGATTACCAAACAACTCATAGAGCTGCACGGTGGAACAATTCATGTCGCCTCTCAGCCCCAAAAAGGTACAAGCTTTATTTTTACTATGCCAACCGGGTCAACCTTATGCAAACATGACAGCATCCCACAAATCATACCGAAAAAACTCGCAAATCATTTTTACTCTACCAGCCGGTCACCCACAAGAAAAGGAAATAAACCGACAAATAAAGACAATGAAGCACTTGCTACAAACCGCTCTAAACCACACCGCAACCCAGAAGACACCACTAATAATCACTCAGAAAAACATCACAAGAAGCAAGCTAAAAAACAGACTAAAAGCAAAGGCAAAAATGATCAGGCTTCACTCAAAAAAGATATACGCACCACACTAAAACCAGCTCAAAACGCGCTCAACTTAAAAATAAGTGCCCTGCCTTACGCAAATGAAATAACTATTTTAATAGTAGATGACGACGCCATAAATAGAATGGTGCTGCATGGTATTTTGGACCTACATCATTACAATTTAATTGAGGCCAAAAATGGGCAGGAAGCCATAGAAGCAATGCGAGAACACCCCAATATTGATCTTGTGGTGATGGATGTCATGATGCCTCAAATGACTGGCTACGAAGCATGTGAAATTATTAGAGCAGAGCACTCCTTATATGCTTTACCTATCATTTTTTTGACAGCAAAAGATATCGAAGGTGAACTCATACAAGGCTTTTTGAGTGGAGGAAATGATTTTGTTAATAAGCCGGTCAAGAAGGAAGAATTGCTTGCCAGAGTAAAAACTCAAATTGCGGTTTTACACCATGCTCGAGAAATTGAAAATCAGCTTGAGCAGTCACAGATATCAATTAACCACATCACAGGTAACCACGTAGCAAGCCATCGCAATGCAAGGTGATTGCTTTCTCACGGCAAGCACCTCACTTCAATACTTATGCGTAGATCTATATTTAAATTAAAACCTACACTTCGAAGCTAAAACCTTTTTCCTTTAAGGATTGGTATACAGACTCATCAAAGCGATAAAGTGCGGCAGCGCGATGCGCAACATTTTGCTGTTTTTCATTGCAATCAACCAGTAACTTCATGTTCATCATTTTACGACGAAAATTAGGCTTATCGAGCTTAGTATCAAGAATGGATTCATAAAGCTCTTGCAGATGTAGCAATGTGAACTTTTCAGGTAGCAAATTAAAACCCAGCGGCTCATGGCGAACTTTATGACGGAGACTGCTTAGGCCCTGCTGAAGTATTTCACCATGATCATAAACCAGCTCGGGCACGTCATGAATATCCCACCATCGCACATCCGAAGCGGGCCCACCGGCAACCACTTCATAGTCCTTTTGTTTAACCAATGCATAATAAGCAATAGTTATCACGCGCGCATCAGGGAATCGATCAGCACGACCAAAGGCACGCAACTGCTCCAAAAAGAGATCTCTCACGCCGGTCACATCTTTTAATATGCGTGAGGCTGCATCATCTAAATCTTCTGAACTACCAATGTGACCGCCAGGTAAAGCCCATTGCCCTTGACGAATGCCCGCACGATGTTTAGCTAGTAATACATTAAGTCGCCCGTTATCTAAACCAAAGACCAAACAATCGATAGATATATCGGGAAGCGTTTCCCCTGCAGGTGTCGAAGCCGTAGCTGATGAGAGTTCTGTACTATCCAAAAGATATTCCTAATTAATATGCTGCACTATTATTATTTGTTATTGAATAACTATTATCGATTAATTGTTATTACCTATTTACTCTTAACTACAATTCGCTCAAAAATTTGCTCAAAACAAAACTGATCAAGCACCTTTACAAGCAAATTAACAAATCAGTTTTATAGGTAACCTCTACCCGCTAGAGGAAGATGACACCGAAATCAAAAATACACGCAGGATGGATATAAAAATTGCACAACAGCAATAAGCCGTTATGACAACAAGCTGCGATTCAGAGCATATTAGCCTATGAAGAGAGCATTCACACGGGATTAAAGTGAGAAATTGTCAACAATAATCATTTTTTTGTCGCATTCTGAAGCAGGCATTAGCGCTAAGCAAGTATTAGGGCGCCAAGAATCGGTGTAACAAGCGAGAAATGTGCTCTGGCTTTTCGGCATGGAGCCAATGCCCTGTATTCGGGACAACTTTGAGCGAGACTTGAGAAAAACGCATCGTAATCGCCTCACGGTAAGATTCGGTGATATAAGAAGAATCACCTCCTTTTATAAACAGAATCGGCTGATTAAAAACAGCTCCTTGATAGTTTTGATCAATAAGCGCATCGTAATTATCAATCAATGCAGGCAGATTCAAACGCCACTGATAGCCCGAGTCGACCTTAATGAGGTTTTTTAACAAGAAGCTGCGTACAGCGGCTTCTTGAACATATGGCTTCATTAAAGTATCTGCTTCGCTTCGATTTGTTATTAAAGAAGGATCAACAGCATTAAACGCCGAAAAGACATCATAGTGACGCGGCTCATAGCGTACTGGCGCAATATCAATGACCGCTATGCGCCGGCATCGTTCCGGGTAGCGCATAGCCAATTCCATCACTGCCTTACCACCCAGAGAATGGCCCACAAAATGCGCAGATGGCAAATTATGCTCATCCATCCATTGAATAATGTCCTCTGCCATAGACTGCAAGTTCATATCCGGATGATGGGGACTACGACCATGGTTAGGCAGATCAATACTGTATACGCGAAACTGCTCAGCCAGTGCTCGAGCTTGCGTTCCGAGGTTTTCCATGGAGCCGAATAAGCCATGAACAATAACGACTGGCTCTCCCTGCCCTGCCACACGTGAATATAAAGTCATAAGCCTACCCATTCGATGCCTTGTTTAGCCATAAAATAGCCAATATCAAACTAGCTTAATAAAAGCAATACACTGATAACCGTACTGTATTAAAACAATACTTTATTAATACAGTACTATTCGCCTGGCGGCTTAGGCTTCCCAAAAGGGTAAGAAATAGTATTCGATTTTTCACCCGGCTTAACATCAATTACTTTGGGCATCCCTTCGCTTTCTACCTCATCAATACGCACAATAGAGTGCGCGGGAATATAGGAGCGCTTTACGCCTGCAAACTCGTTTTTAAGCTTTTCTTCACTCGGGTCTACCACTAGCTGAGAGCGCTCACCAAAAACAAACTCTTCGACCTCTACAAAGCCATACATATCACTTTGAAATATTCCGCGTACAAAAATCTCAAATACTTGGTTCTGGTTATAAAAAATCACTTTAAATATCGGGTTGCTAGGCATGGAGTAACTCAAATAAAAAACACAAAAGACACGGTATATAATCTTTTAATGAGGGTATATAGTGCAAAAAACAAGTCTGAGGTAGACAAATACCTCTTTTATAGCGTACTTCACCGACCAAAATTCCTGTAAACGCCATGCAAGTCGGCTACGAGGGGCGTATAATGCGTCTCTTTTTGAAATACGCTCAGCGCGTTTCCCGCAAATCACTCCGAGTTACTTAGGCCTAAACATGTCGAATCCCCTCGCAGACAAACCGACAAAACGGTTGTTTATTCAAACCCACGGCTGCCAGATGAATGAATATGATTCATCCAGAATGCGCGATCTCTTGGGCGAATCCCACGACATGGTTACCACCGAAAATCCCGAAGAAGCGGATGTTTTGCTCGTTAACACCTGCTCAATTCGCGAAAAAGCCCAAGAAAAGCTCTTTCATCAGTTGGGCCGCTGGAAACACATAAAAGCAAACAACCCCGACGTCATCATTGGCGTTGGAGGTTGCGTAGCAAGCCAAGAAGGTGAAGCTATTGCCGACCGAGCCCCCTATGTAGACTTAGTTTTTGGGCCACAAACACTGCATCGCCTTCCGGAGATGATTGACAAAAAGCCTCAAGCCGACGGTACAGTCATCGTCGATGTTACCTTCCCCGAAATTGAAAAGTTCGATAACTTGCCTCAACCCGAGGCCGATGGCGCATCGGCGTTTGTTTCGGTAATGGAAGGCTGCTCAAAATACTGCACCTTCTGCGTCGTACCTTACACTCGAGGAGAGGAGGTCAGCCGCCCACTTGAAGATGTCCTCAAAGAAGTTGCCCACTTAGCCGCTCAAGGTGTTCGAGAAGTGAACCTGCTTGGCCAAAATGTCAATGCATATCGTGGCGAAAGCCCTGACGGCATGGCTGATTTGGCTGAATTAATTACGCTGGTTGCGGCAATAGATGGCATAGACCGCATCCGCTTTACAACCTCACATCCCGTTGAGTTTTCCGATAGTCTCATTAAAGTCTATGGCGAAGTGCCTGAACTCGTGAGCCACTTGCACCTACCCGTTCAAAGTGGCTCAGATCGCATACTGATGGCAATGAAGCGTGGGCACACTGCCCTCGAATACAAATCAAAGCTGCGTCAAATTAAAGCGTTACGACCCAACATGAGCTTTAGCTCTGACTTTATTATCGGCTTCCCCGGCGAAACCGAAAAAGACTTCGAAGCAACAATGAACCTCATACAAGCGATCGGGTTTGATAATTCGTTTAGCTTTATCTACAGCCCACGACCAGGCACGCCCGCCGCCAGCCTAGAAGACGATACACCTGAACAACTTAAAAAGGATCGCCTCAAAATATTGCAAAGTCGCATTATTCAACAGGCTCAAGATATTAGCCGTAAAATGGTAGGCAATACCGAGCGAGTACTCGTGACGGGATACTCTAAAAAAGACCCTGGCCAACTCTCTGGTCGAACAGAGAATAATCGCGTTGTAAATTTTCGGTGCGACCAACCCGAGCTGATTGGCAAATTTGCTGATATTTTAATTGAAGAAGCCCTGCCTAATTCCTTGCGTGGCATTTTATTAGGCTCTGAATTAGATGAGGCATAGCCCTCCATCTCACGGCTAGCTCACCTCAACCCACTCCTTTAATACCCAAAAATGATTAGCGGCATGGAAGTACTTATTCTGTTATGCACCACCCAGAATAAGTACTTCCATTTTTGCTCTGCGAAACTATCTATAGATAGATCATGCCTAAAAAATCTGACATGAAAAATAACATCACTAAACACACCTCAGCTCAGGCACTCTCATCAAGATCGACTTCATTATTTCACCGCCTTGGTTATGAATAAAGAAATGATCGCCTTCTACTGTGTGCGAATGAATAGGCTGAGCACAATATGCCTGCCAAGCTAATGCCTTTTCTACTGTGACATGATGGTCTTTATTGCCCACCCAAACATGTACAGGGCTTTTGATATGGGTCAGCGTCGGCTCATAAGTGTCGAGCAATTTAAAATCGTTCCGCATAATTTTGAGAATAAAATGACGCATCTCTAAGTCTTGCAGTAAACGCTCATCAATACCTCCTATCTTTTTGACCTCACGCAAAAAACTCAAATCATCTAACAGATAACGTTCTCCTGAAGGCTTCGGCGGACATGATGCGCACAAGTGAACAACCAAAGGTTCAGTCGTTAATCTACGCGCCACTTCAAAAGCAATTGCACCACCCATACTATACCCAATTAATATACAAGGATGATCTTCCGCATTAATCTCGTCCGCAATCTCTTTTGCCACATCTAGACAATCATCATTCAAGGGATCATGTGAACGACTACCTCGGCCCGAATACTGAATAAAAACCAATTCAATTAATTCGTTAATATGCGCCAACCAGGGTAAAAAGACTTGCGCCCCACCGCCCGCATAAGGAAAGCAATACACTTTCAATATTGCAGAATTATTTCTTCTTGGCACAAAAAGATACTTGCCAGATTCTTTTTCAACGCCTCTACTCTTCACCAATCCCACCCCTTAAAATTAAATACGAGGAGCAATTCTAAAGTTCAGATCCGCAATACGCAAAGGACAACATTAAATATTAATTAATATGCTATGTATCGCGTCAAACTGTTATTTTTAGGTCTTATATTTTTAAAATGACACTTTTTATTAACAGGTTTAATATCTATTATCACCTCTGAAAAAATCACAAATCAATCACATGGAAGTGAATAGACATTCAATTAAAGCTACCTACTAGTTGATTCATAAAATAAAAATTGAGTTGATTTTTTAATAAACCAAATTTTAAAAATTAGCATCTGAGAGACACCTATGAATAGCAGAGAAAAAATCATATCGAAGAATCAAGGCGAAAAACCAAACTCACAAAAGGTCGCTATTGTCGGTATTGGATGTCGCTATCCGGGTCACGCAAATGATTATGAAAGCTTTTGGGAAAACATTATCAACGGAAAAGATTGCCTAGAAGAAACACCTAAAAATAGATATAACGCAAAAAACCTTTACAGCAAAGATAAAGCTAAGCAAGGACGTTTAACAGGTGGACGTGGCGGATACATTGATGGTTTTGATGAATTTGACCCCGCTTTTTTTGGCATAGGGCCAAGAGAAGCCGAATATATGGACCCACAACAAAGGAAATTATTGGAGGTGGCCTGGGAGGCTATGGAAGATGGTGGGTTACATCCACATCAAATGGCAGGTCAAAATGTTGGAATATTTATGGGCGGGTTTACACTCGATTATAAAATCGTGCAGTTCTCAGATTTAAGCTTTAAAGGCTTAGCTGCTCATACGGCCACCGGCACAATGATGACCATATTGTCTAACAGGTTATCTTATTGTTTTGATTTTAACGGGCCCAGTATGTCAGTCGACACAGCCTGCAGCTCATCTTTAGTCACTGTCAATTTAGCATGCCAGAGTGTGTTACGGGGCGAAAGCTCAGTCGCCTTAGCTGGCGGTGTGTTACTTCATATGACACCACAATACACTGTTACAGAATCTAAAGGGGGTTTTTTGTCACCAGAAGGACTGTCACGCACTTATGATGCAGACGCCAATGGTTATGTTCGCTCAGAAGGCGTTGGAATTGTTGCGCTAAAACGTTTAGACCATGCTCTTCGCGATGGCGACCGTATTCATGCAGTCATTGCCGGTTCGGGCGTTAATCAAGATGGCAAAACAAATGGGATTACCGTTCCTAACGGTGAAGCACAAAAAAATCTTATTTTTCGCGTGTGTGATGAAGCAGGTATTAATCCTGGCGAGTTGCAATATATAGAGGCGCATGGCACATCAACCCCTGTAGGCGACCCTATTGAGGCAAATGCATTAGGGCATGTTTTATCGCAAGGTCGTAAAGAAGGTGACGAATGTTTTATTGGGTCGGTGAAAACAAATATTGGCCATACAGAAGCCGCAGCCGGTGTAGCAGGGTTAATTAAAACAGTATTGGCACTTAAACATAAAACCATACCACCACACATCAACCTGAAAAAAATTAACCCTGCCCTCAATATAGATGAGCAACCGTTTAACATTCCAATCGAACCCACACCTTGGCCCAAACATACAGGGCTAGCACGTGCAGGCGTGAATTCATTTGGGTTTGGCGGTACAAACGCACATGTTATTTTAGAAGAAGCGCCCATTCAAGCAGAGCACAAAAAGACACAGCGCCCCAGCCATTCGTTAATGCCATTAAGTGCTGCAGATACCCAAGATTTGCCTCATGTCGCATCACGTATGCACGATGCGATTCAACAGGCTGTCAATAATAAAACCGTTGATACGTTCTTAACTGATACAACGCATACATTGGTTTACCGACGCGAGCACTTAGCCGAACGTGCAACCATTGCATACAGAAATGTTGACGAGCTTCTTGCATCTTTACACGCGGTATCAATCGGAGAAGTAGATGCAAATGCCGTTTTAGGTCAGGCGTTACCCCACAATCAACAACCCCTTGTCTGGGTCTTTACAGGGATGGGCCCCCAATGGCATGCAATGGGGCAACAGCTTTTTAATGAAGAGCCTGTTTACCGAGATGTCATCATTGCATGCGACAAACTGATTAAAGCACATGCGGGCTGGTCTCTTATTGAGCACCTCAATTCAAGCGAAGATGACTCTAAAATGGGCGATACGTGGCTTGCTCAACCCGCCAATTTTGCCCTGCAAATTGCCTTGGCGGCATTATGGCGATCGCATGGCGTGAAGCCCGATGCAATCGTTGGGCACAGCGCTGGTGAGGCCGCTGCATTTTATGAAGCAGGTGTCTACACCTTAGAAGATGCAATCACCATCATCGTAGAACGCAGCCGTTTGCAACAATTATGCGATGGCACCGGCACTATGCTGGCGGTCAGCCTAACAGAAGCTGAGGCTAAAGTACGCATTGAGCCTTTTGAAGGCAGCGTATCCATTGCAGCCATTAACAGCCCAAGCGCCTTAACATTAGCCGGTGATAAGCAGTCACTTGAAGCATTAGCCGAAGAACTGACCGAGGCTGATATCTTTGCAAAATTCTTGAGTGTCAATGTGCCCTATCACAGCATAAAAATGGAGCCTATAAAGGAGGAGCTTCTGTCTTGCTTAGCAAATATTGAGGCCAAACCTGCACAGCTGCCTGTGTATTTGACCGGCCGCAACGCAATAGCAGAAGGCCCCGAGCTAGATGCACAGTATTGGTGGGAGAATGTTCGCTACAGCGTGCGCTTCAAAGATGCGATGACACGACTGGCAGAAGATGGCTTCCATTTATTCTTAGAAATTGGACCGCACCCTGTGCTGGGCTACTCGATTAAAGAATGCATGTCTGTACTGCAACACCCAGCAAATGTTTTACCTAGCCTTCGACGCAAAGAAGATGAAGGCGCACGTTTTATGCAATCGCTCGCAGCACTGCATAATATGGGTTATAAAATTGACTGGGCAAAACAATGCCATGGCGGCAAATTAATCACATTACCCACCTACCCTTGGAAGCAAGACCGCTACTGGATTGAAGCGCCCGAAGTTGCACAGGTACGCTTAGGGAATATAGAACACCCATTACTGGGGCGTCGCCTAGGCGTTGCTGAACCCGCCTTTGAGGCACTGCTTGATATAGAGCATTTACCTTATTTAACCGACCACCGAATTCAAGGTAACGTGCTCTTTCCTGCAGCAGGCTATATCGAAATGGCAAATCAGGCGCTGCATAGCTTAACGGGGCAGAAAGACGGCTCAATACAAGGACTTAAGCTGCATAAAGCACTGTATTTACCTGAAACCGATGCCAAACCCGTGCAATTCACGTTTGACAACGATAGTGCGCATTTTTCAATTGCCTCTAATGCTAACTTAGGCGAAGAGCCTGTTGTACATGCCACGGGGTATTTACAAGTTACTCCGCCACCACAAAGCAAGCCATCACTCGATATAACCGCCATCCAGGCACGCGCCTCTCAAGAATTAACTCAGTCAGAGTGCTATGCAACATTGGGAGATATGGGCTATCACTACGGCCCCAGCTTTCAGCCTATGACCCAAGTTTGGCTAGCCGAAGGCGAAGCTATGGCTAAGCTAGAGCCTCACGCTAAGCTTGAAGCTGATTCAAACAATAACCACTTTCACCCTACGCTGCTCGATGCTTGCTTCCAAGCTATTTTAACGACTGAGATTCCTTTTTTTAACGCAGGGCAAACCGGTGCAATGCGCCTGCCGCTAGCAATTGAACACATTGCAACACAAGCGATTGGTTGCCAATCTTTATGGGTACATGCACAAATCACCCACCGCGATGAGGATGCCATAGTCGGTGATATGCATATCTATAACGAAACTGGTAATTACTTGGGCGGTATTGAAGGCTTCCGTGCGGCTAATGTCGAAAAAGTATCGAACAAAGTCGCAACCAAAACAATCGATAACTGGCTTACTGATATTGCATGGACCAAGCGAAGCTTGCCTGAAAGCCAGTTAAGCGAAGCTGCGCCTATAGAAACGGAAATTTCCACTACACCTAGTACGTCATTGCATAGCACTGCATCAGATAGTACTCCATCAGATAGTAAGTCTATATTGCACAGTACTTCATCAAATAGCACTTCATCAAATAGTACGCCATCAGACAATGCCTCACTGCCTTTATTTAAGAGCAAGCAAGGAAAAATATGGCTTATTGGTGATAGCGAACATGCTGTCACACACTCTTTGATAGAACAGCTAACACACGCCAAGCAAGACTATGTATTAATTTCAGACACCCAAGAAAACATTAAAGAGCGCGTTCAATCGCTCGCTCAAAATGGCGAGTGCGATGGCATTATTTATCTAGGCCAATTAAGTGCTATCGCAGCAAATTACACCCTGGAGCAATTGCACTCAGATACACCGTCCGGCACTTACCCGCTCATTGAATTTGCTCAAGCCTTGCAAAACAATAATGTCACCGCGCGAATGCTAATCGCAACAGCTGGTGCACAGGCCGTCAATGATGGCGAATTTCCTAACCCCTTAGCTGCCGCTGCATGGGGTGTTGGCCGAGTACTTTGGTATCAAGAATTAATTGCCAACCGGGGCAGTTTAATTGATCTCGATCTAATTACCGATACCGCAAAAAATAGCGCGCAGCAGTTACTCGCTGAGCTCCATGCCAATATTGAACCTGGCACATATGAAGGTGAAGTTGCTTGGCGACAAGGGCAGCGGCATGTTTGCCGTCTTCAACAAGCCAAAGGTCTCTCAAAACCGCTACCTATTCGACTACGCACTGACGGTTGCTATGTCGTAACCGGTGCTTTTGGTGCCTTGGGGCAATTAGTCTGCCGTACGCTGGCTAAATGGGGGGCACGCAAAATTATTATGATGAGTCGCACGCCTGTTCCTCAACGCGAAGCATGGTCAAATATAGCGTCAGACTCCCCTTTGATAAACCATATTGCGTTTCTAAAAGAGCTTGAAAACCTTGGGGCACAAGCGTTGCCTATGGCGGTTGATGTCAGCTCAGAGGCCAGTATGAATGAGTGGTATGAATGCTTCCAACAGCAATCACTCCCGCCAATAAGAGGCGTTTTTCAC
>CALIUX010000318.1 GCA_938048505.1 uncultured Pseudomonadales bacterium | reverse complement strand
ACACAATGGCTTCAGAATAACAACAAATAATCATCAGAGTGAACATTCATGCAGTCAGCCCATCGAAACGCAATCATCTACGCGCTCATCGTATCGCTTGGAGGCTTTATTTTTGGCCTCGATATCATGCTTATTTCTGGCACTTTCCAGTACATCTCGGTCGAGTTTGGATTAAGTGCACTACAAAAAGGCAATATTGCCGCGGCACCAAGCTGGGGAGCGTTAGTGGCCTTGTTGTTTGCCGGTTATGTGTCTGAACGCTTTGGCCGTAAAAAGACTTTATTGACGATTGCTGCGTTGTATGTGGTGTCGGCGCTATGGTCGGCCGTAGCTGGCGGTTATACCGAGCTGTTTATTGCCCGTCTGATTGGCGGCTTGGCGTTCACTTCGCTGAGTCTGGCGTCAATGTACATTGGCGAGATTGCGCCGCCATCAAAACGCGGTCTTTTGGTAGGAATGAATCAATTTAATATTGTGATCGGCATATTTATTGCGTCCCTAGTGAACTTCCTACTGGTTGACTCTCTGGGTAATGGAGCCGGTTGGGCCACGTCATTGGGTATTAACGACACCAATGTTTGGCGCTGGATGTTGGGTTTTGAAACCGTGCCCGCCATCCTCTGGCTCTTATTATTGCTGCGCATCCCTGAGAGCCCTCGCTGGCTATGCTTGAAAGGCCAACACGACAAAGCCAAAGCTGCGCTCGGTAAAATATCTTCCAACGAGCAAGAAGTGCAAGCACAGCTTGCCGAAATTGAAAACAGCTTAGACAGCGAAGAGAAATCACGTAATTACGTCGATCAGATTAAAACACTATTCAGCAAAAAAATGCGCTTAGCCTTATACATAGGCGTGTTCATGGCCGTGGTTCAAGCGCTGTCTGGCATGAACGCCATTTTGTATTTTATGCCAACCATTCTTCAACAAGTAGGCGGCGGGCAGTCAGCCTTTTTGCAATCAGTTTTTATTAATTTAATTGGCATGTCATTCACGCTCTTATCATTGGTGTTGATTGACAAACTGGGTCGTCGAAAAATTTTAGTGGGCGGTTTGATTGTCGCCTGTTCGGCCATGGCAGTGGTTACTTACGGTTTTTATGACGCCACTTATACCATCGCTGCGGGCTCATTAAGTGCACTTTCCGCCAGCATTGACACATCATTGCTACAACCTTTAGTGGGTGTTGAATACGCCAGCGATATCGCGTTTAAATCGGCTGTAGTTGCACAAATTGGCCAAGAAAACTTTGCCTTGATCGAAAGTGAATTACTGCTCGCCGCCACCGACATTAAAGGCTTGTTGGTGCTGGTCAGTATCATTGTGTTTGTTTGTGCTTATAACTTTTCCTTAGGCCCAATCCTTTGGATTTTATTGTCTGAAGTATTCGCCACTAAAGTGCGCGCTGTGGCCATTACCGCTTGCGGTTTTATCGCCGCAATTTTTGGTGGTATTTTGGTGCCAACCCTGTTCCCAATACAACTTGAAAATTTAGGTGCTATGAAAACGTTTTTAAGTTACACCGTTTTCTGTGGCATTGGGCTGATTGTGATGTCATGGATTACGCCAGAAACTAAAGGCAAGTCCATTGAGGAGATTGAACAAGAGTTAGGCGCCAAGAGCGTTTAAAATGATGCGGCGGGCTAATCACGGTGAATGTCGATTTGTTCAACACGCTGTAGGTGTCGCCCGCCTATAAAAAACTCGGCGCAAGCGACCGAGTTTTTTCACTTTTATCCATGATCTTTAGCTGATCTTGGACATACTTTCGAATAACCTCCTCTGTGGCATTACCTATCGTTTCCACAAAGTGGTTTTGCGTCCACAGCTTGCCTCCCCAGAAGTATTCTTTCTTAATCTCCGGATGAAGCCTGAAGAAATGCCTCGCCGACAAGCTTTTTATCACCTGTATTATATCTAACGGTGACACTTTAGGCTCCGGCCTTACAACCCTATGAATATGACCTGTTGGTATTTCTAACTCAACGATTTCAATATCATAGTCATAACCTATTTTATTAATAATGCCCTTCAAGCTACTCCTGTAAGGCTCCTCAAACACTCTATGTCGATACTTCGGAATCCACACAAAGTGTGTACATTAACCTGAAACATGATGACTATTTCGGCATAAATCCAAGAGAACCTATGCCGCAAGGTCTGCCCTTCGTAATCATGGGTGTTTCGTTAATTCATGTGAAGACACTGAATTCCACGTTGCTTTGAGTCATGATTCATTCGTTTTTTCAGATAACTACTGCGCAATGCTAAGCTCGATCTCTGGCTTTCTAACGGAACAACTGTTAGTTTTTAAGCAAGAATAACTGATTATTTTTTAACCGGCTTTAATGATGATTCAAACTTCTAAATACGCGATGTTACTGATGTTGCTGATGTTGCTAGGCTGTGACGGTGCGACAACAGCCCCAGGGAATAATACAAGTGAAACACCACTGAGCATTGAGCTTCGCCCAGATAGCCCTTGGACTTACTTATCATTGCCGTGGCCTGAAGCCTATGGTGAACGTTCTTTTGCAGTGCCTGCCGCTCAAAATTGGGTTAATTCGGGGTTATACCTTTCAAAAGGTCAGACAGCCCTTATTCGAGCCTCCGGTCAGTGGAGTATGGATGGGCTCGAAGAGCTTGATGCCAATGGCAAAACCGGTGGGAAAGTATTTCGAGGTTGTGAGTTAGGTACCCTAGTGGCCCGTATTGGTTTGTTTTATGAAGATATTGATATCAGTTGTATCGGCAATGATGGTGTGTTTGTTGCCCCCAGAGACGGTATTCTCTATTTAGGGGCTATTTTATCGACAGATCTCGGTGAAACCTACGAAGACCGAAAAAATGCACAAGGTGAGCTCAATGTCACGGTAAGCTCTGAAGAAGGTGTGATCACACCAACAATAACGGCGTCAGCCGCAGCTGACTTTCCCTACGAGCAACTTCAGTCGGGCTGGGTAGAGGTGATAGGAGAACACAATATACTGACCTTGCCCGTGTCCATTGCCCAACGTGATGCAGTGCATCTAGCCAGTGCTCTCAATCACCTAGATCAAATGTATTTATCCCATGCCGAATTACGATCAAGACGCCCTTATCATGGGCAGCCAATTCGCTGGATGGGTGATACCGAGGCGTTGCCAGGTTGGATGCTCGCCGGTAACCCCATTCGCTTAAACCCCGCCATTATTCAAGGTGATGAATCCATTCGAATCACGTATGCCGCGCAACCTGGTAACGATACTTGGGGCTATATACACGAATTAGGACATAATTTTAATTTTGCTGGCGGCGAATGGTTCTATACAACCTTTGGTGGTTTGGAAGCTTGGCCGAATATTTTTTCACTGTATACAGCCGAACAGTTAAATTTAGCCATTCACAACCAATTGGCAGATTGTGCTGCAACTAAAACGCTTTATCTCACAGATGTAAAATCACCTTTTAATGATGACCCTTGGATTGCAATGTGCTTCTTTAAGGAGCTGCGAGAGATATATGGCTGGGAGCTTTATCACAACTTCTATCAAAAATTTAACATAAACCCTGGTTTTGGTTGGGCCTTTTTGAGAGAGCGCTTTGGTGAAGCTGTCAATGATGATGTGAATCAAATTTTTGATGATTGGGCATTGCCGAGAAACTAAAAACAATCATTACTATCA
>CALIUX010000317.1 GCA_938048505.1 uncultured Pseudomonadales bacterium | reverse complement strand
GAAGAAGAACAACAAAAAAATCTTGATGCAACGCAGCTGTATCTAAACGAGATTGGATTTTCTCCACTGCTTTCTGCCGAAGAAGAAGTCTTTTTTGCGCGTAAAGCACTTAAAGGTGACGAAGCTTCTCGTAAGCGCATGATCGAGAGTAACTTGCGCTTAGTGGTTAAGATCTCCCGCCGATATGTGAACCGTGGCCTTGCACTCCTTGATTTAATTGAAGAGGGTAACCTCGGCCTTATTCGAGCCGTTGAGAAGTTTGACCCAGAAAGAGGTTTTCGCTTTTCAACCTATGCGACTTGGTGGATCCGACAGACCATCGAGCGTGCCATTATGAATCAGACTCGCACAATTCGCTTGCCGATCCATGTTGTGAAAGAACTCAATGTCTACTTGCGAGCGGCCCGTGAGCTGTCTCAAAAGTTAGATCATGAGCCAACTCCCGATGATATTGCACAGCTTCTTGATAAGCCGGTTGCGGATGTTGAGCGCATGCTTGGCCTTAATGAGCGTGTGGCCTCAATGGATACGCCAATTGGCCCTTCATCAGATAAAACCCTTGTTGATACGGTTGCTGATACGCAAGTTTCAGATCCCGTTGCACTGCTGCAAGACAGCGACTTGAGCGAAAACCTCAATGACTGGCTCGATGAACTCAGCGAAAAGCAGCGTGAAGTGGTTGCTCGCCGTTTTGGCCTACGTGGGCATGAATCCAGCACGTTAGAAGAAGTGGGTCGAGAGATAGGCTTGACGCGTGAACGTGTACGCCAAATACAGGTTGAAGCATTACGCAGACTACGCGATATCCTAGAGAAACAAGGTTTGAATGCTGTTTCGTTGTTTGGTGCGGTATAAACTCCGCACGTTCGAAGCTTCAGCGTAATGTAAAAGAGATTTCAGTGTAAAAGAAGTTTCTGTTCAAAAAAATAGCCCATAAAAAAACCGCTTATCAAGCGGTTTTTTTATGGGCTATTTTTTTGTAATAAAAGAGCTGCTTAGCGCTCTAATTGAGCGAGCTTGCCCTCTACGCCATCCCACTCTTCGGCATCTTCTGGTGCGTCTTTCTTTTCAGTAATGTTTGGCCAAACTTCTGCTAGTTCAGCATTTAACTCTAAGAAGACTTCTTGATCTTCAGGTAGCTCGTCTTCAGAGAAGATGGCATCTACAGGGCATTCTGGCTCGCAAAGTGCGCAATCAATACACTCATCAGGGTGAATAACCAGTGTGTTGGGGCCTTCGTAAAAACAATCTACTGGGCAAACTTCTACGCAGTCGGTGTGTTTACATTTAATGCAGTTTTCGCCTACAACAAATGTCATGAGATTAACCTCTAAGTTCGTCAAAGCGCCGACACATTTTCATGCTTGCCCCAGAAAATAAAGGGATACAAGCTAGTCGCATTTAGCGCAAATAAGTTTACTAAATAAAGCGCGCTATTTTAGCGAGCTGTTACGTTAATTGAAAGCCTCAAATCTATCTTGAAGCGCTTTTGTTTATGGCCGGTTTTATTTTCATCTTCAGAGGAGTAGATAGGTAAAACACTAAAAACCAAGTCGTTAAACCATTTTCTTGAGCTTGTAGACTAGCTGAAGTGCCTCGAATGGCGTCATCTCATCTGGCAGGCAATCTCTCAAGGCCTCTTCGGCGGGACTAGCCGCACCAAATAAATCCGCTTGGGGGCCGGCTTTTTGAGTTTGCTTGTGCGATGGTCGGGAAGATGTTCGAGGTTCTTCTGTGGGCGGCACGTTTTGAGCTGTGGGAGCCGGTTGCGCTTTGGTGGTGGGTAAGGGTTCGGGAAGAGGTTGGCCCTCTAGTTTAGCGAGTTGTATCTGAGCGATATTAAGAACAGGCGCTGGAATACCTGCTAATTTTGCGACTTGTAAGCCATAACTTTTGCTGGCTGGGCCTTCTTCAATATTATGCAAAAATACAATGTTGTCATTGTGTTCGGCAGCGCTGAGATGAATATTGTGAACAGGCTCAATTTGCTCCGCTAATGTTGTAATTTCAAAGTAATGCGTCGCAAACAAGGTAAAAGCTTTGAGTGTATTCGCTAAGTATTCTGCGCAGGCCCATGCGAGTGATAAGCCATCATAGGTGCTCGTACCGCGGCCAACCTCATCCATCAAAACCAGGCTGTTAGCAGTGGCATTATGCAAAATGTTGGCGGTCTCGGTCATTTCCACCATAAACGTCGAGCGGCCACCAGCTAGGTCATCAGATGAGCCTATTCGCGTAAAAATGCGATCAACTAGGCTTAATGAACAGGTTTCGGCGGGTACATACGCCCCAATTTGCGCTAAAAGAACAATCAATGCTGTTTGACGCATGTAAGTCGATTTACCCCCCATGTTGGGGCCGGTAATAATCAGCATTCTACGGTTATCGTCGCAGTCGGTATCATTAGGCACAAACGGTGCTTCAAGGACATCTTCTACGACTAAATGGCGGCCTTTTTTGATCTCAATTTTGGGCGTATCGCTTAATGATGGGCGGCATAAGTTCAGCTGTTCGGCGCGTTCTGCCATGCACGTGAGTACATCCAATTCACTGACTGCGGCAGCGGCCACTTGCAGTGCAAGCAGTTGCTCGTTACAGCGCTCGATCAATGCATCATATAGCGCTTTTTCACGTGTTAGGGCCCGGCTTTTTGCCGATAGTGCTTTATCTTCGAACTCTTTTAATTCTGGGGTAATAAAGCGCTCAGCGTTTTTGAGCGTTTGGCGACGAATATAGTTAGCCGGTGCTTTGTCTGCTTGCCCTCGGCTTATTTCAATATAGTAACCATGCACTCTGTTGTAGTTAACTTTGAGCGTGCTGATACCGGTGCGTTCGCGCTCTTGTGTTTCGAGCTTGATTAAGAACTCACCGGCATTGGTGCTGATATTTCTCAGCTCATCAAGCTCCTCGTCGTAGCCATCTGCAATGACGCCACCATCACGTATGACAACGGGTGGGTTTTCGATCAGCGCTTTTTCGAGTGTAGCAACCAGTTCTGGGAACTCACTAATTTGCTCGCTCAGCGTTTTTAGGTGTGCATTATCCAGTTGCTTGAGCTGCATTTGTGTTTCGGGGAAGGTTGCGAGTGAGCTGCATAATCGAGACAAATCACGCGGACGCGCAGATCGCAACGCAACACGCCCTAAGATACGCTCCATATCACCAATTTGTTTGAGCGGCTGGCGCATCGACTCAAATTTGTAATCACTTAAAAGTGCGGCAATTGCACCTTGCCGAGAGAGAATAGTTTGTTTGGTACGTAAAGGTTTATGCAGCCAGCGTTTAAGCAAGCGTCCACCCATGGCGGTACAGGTACTATTCAATACTGAAAATAGCGTATTGTCTTCGCCGCCGGTGAGATTTAAATCGAGCTCAAGGTTTTTGCGTGTTGCGCTATCCATCGCAACGGTTTCATCAATGTTCTCAACGGCAAGACCAGAAAGATGCGATAAGTTATTGCGCTGGGTTTCTTTTGCGTAAGCAAATAAACAACCTGCTGCG
>CALIUX010000316.1 GCA_938048505.1 uncultured Pseudomonadales bacterium | reverse complement strand
CCAGATTTTCCGTATTGATCATTATTTGGGCAAAGAATCCGTTCAAAATTTGCTGGCACTACGCTTTGCAAACGATATTTTTGAGCCTATGTGGAATCATCGCTACATTGATCACATTCAAATTACCGTCAGTGAGACAGTCGGCTGTGGTAATCGCTGGGACTTTTACGAAGAAACCGGCGCGATTCGCGATATGGTTCAAAACCATTTACTCCAAGTTTTATGCTTGTTGTGTATGGAGCCACCAGCCAGCTTAGATGCAGACTGTGTTAGGGCTGAAAAACTCAAGATTTTAAAATGCTTAAAGCCGATTACCGAGCATAACGCCAAAGAAAAAACCGTGCGTGGTCAATACCGTGCCGGCACCATCGGTAGTGAAACCGTACCGGGTTACCTTGAAGAAGAAGAAGCGCAGGGCCGCCCGAGTGATGTCGATACGTACGTGGCAATTAAAGCCGAGATCGAGAACTTCCGTTGGTCTGGCACACCCATTTACTTGCGTACGGGCAAGCGCTTAGATAAGCGTCATGGCGAAATTGTTGTGACTTTTAAGCAAAACAGCAGCCGCTTGTTTAAAGATCAGATTACAGGGGGTTGTGCCAACCAGTTGGTTATCCACTTGCAGCCAGATGAAGGCATCCGTATTCGGATGAAAAACAAAAAAGCGGGTCTTGATGCCCGTCTTCCATTGATTGATCGCACACTTGATTTGTCATTTTGCGAAATCGCAATGGCCAAAAAACACGATGCCTACTCACGTTTGTTATTTGATGTGATTCGTAATGATCAAACTCTGTTTGTGAGCCAAGCCGAAGTGGAATCAGCATGGGGCTGGATTGATACCATGCGTGATGCATGGCAAAAAGCAGAGCATCATGTAGAGGGTTATGCAGCAGGTAGCCACGGCCCCGCTAAAGCCGACGAGTTTATGTCGCGTGATGGTCGTGCGTGGCATAACGGTGGCGATGCTTAATGGCATTGTCACGTTACATTGCTATGTTTTTTGAGCTTGATGTTGTCAGTTTGGTTTATAAAACTGAGTTGGACTAGGCTTTAATTTACTAAGCTTTAGTTTGATTAAGCCTTAAAAAGCCCTAAAACAGCCGTGTTGACGGCTGTTTTTGTTTTAAGCGTCTCAGTATCAATGTGAGCGACTATTCCTTCATACTTTCACTGAGTTAGCGCATCTTTCACTGAATGCACAATAGACATTCAGTACACTCACTGAGCTGCAACACCTATAATAAAAAGCAGAACATTACCGCGGAGTTATCCATGCATACCGTCATCGAAGAGGTTACAGCACGCGTCATCAAACGGAGCGCGTCTGTACGTCAGCCCTATGTAGCTGCCATGAAGCGCACAATGGACGAGCAGCCGCCTAAAAAACGACTGTCGTGTGGCAACCTAGCGCATGCCTATGCTGCTTGTAGTGGTGAAGATAAAAACACCATTAAACTGATGCAAAGCGCGAACTTGAGCATCACAACAGCCTACAACGATATGCTCTCTGCGCATCAACCTTATGAGCCGTACCCTGATTTGATCAAAGAAATGGCGCGCTCAATGGGCTCAACAGCACAGGTTGCTGGGGGTGTTCCGGCCATGTGTGATGGCGTAACGCAGGGTTTGCCGGGTATGGAGCTTAGCCTGTTTAGCCGCGAGGTCGTTGCGATGTCTGCTGCGGTGGGCCTGAGCCACAACATGTTTGATGGTAACCTGTTCTTGGGTATCTGCGACAAAATTGTGCCCGGAATGGTTATTGCGGCGGCGACGTTTGGGCATATTCCCGCACTCTTTGTACCCGCAGGGCCGATGCCTTCAGGCATTCCCAATAAAGAAAAAGCAAAAGTCCGGCAGCAATTTGCTGCAGGTGAAGTTGGTGAAGATCGGTTACTAGATGTAGAAAGCCGCTCTTACCACAGCCCGGGCACCTGTACTTTTTATGGTACGGCTAACAGTAATCAAATGTTGGTTGAAATGTTAGGTGTTCAACTACCTGGCTCGTCATTTGTCCCTCCTACCGATCCGTTACGCGCTGCGCTCACGCGTGCTGCGGTCAAGCGTTTAATTTTATCAACTGAAGCTGCTGGCACTTACACGCCGACTTATGAAGTATTAACCGAACAGTCTTTTGTGAATGCTATTGTTGGTTTGCTGGCAACAGGCGGCTCTACCAACCACACCATGCATCTGGTGGCCATGGCCCGCGCAGCGGGTGTTCTGATCACATGGGAAGATATGGACGAGCTTTCACGTGCAGTCCCTTTGCTTGCTCGTATTTACCCCAATGGCGAAGCCGATGTGAATCATTTCCAGCAAGCGGGCGGTATGGCGTATCTCTTTAAAGAGCTACGTTTAGCGGGTTTGCTGAATGAAAATGTGAAAAATATGATGGGTGAGGGCCTAGATAGCTATGAGAAGGTGCCTAGCCTAGATGACAAAGGTGAAGCGGTTTGGGAGTCGGACATTAAAGAAAGCCGAGATACCAGCATCTTACGTCCAGCATCTAAACCTTTTGATATTGAAGGCGGCTTGCGTTTACTTGAGGGTAATTTAGGCCAAGCGGTGATTAAAATATCTGCCGTTGCGCCTAAATACCGTAAACTAGAAGCACCTTGTATCGTATTCGAAGATCAAAACGATTTACTTGCTGCCTTTCAGCGTGGTGAATTGAATCGTGACTTTATTGCCGTTGTCAGATTCCAAGGCCCGCGCGCGAATGGTATGCCCGAATTGCATAAAATGACGCCGCCACTCGGTTTGCTGCAAGACAGAGGCTTTCGTGTTGCCTTAGTGACTGATGGCCGAATGTCTGGTGCATCGGGTAAAGTACCTTCTGCGATTCATATGTCGCCAGAGGCACTAAGTGGTGGTTTGCTCGCAAAAGTGCAAACCGGTGATATGATTTATTTTGATGCTGAAAAAGGGCTTGTTGAACTCAAAGTCAGTGAAGAAGAGCTAGCCAAGAGGCAAGCTGCTACACAACCTACACAGCATCATGATTTAGGCCGCAATTTATTTGGCGGCTTTCGTTCATTGGCGGATCGATCGCAAGATGGCGCCAGTGTCTTTAACGACTCAATTGATTTTTAATCATTTTTTATGATGGCTTTATAAGCTGATATTTTTGATGTCGGTTTATAAAGTGATTCAAATAACTTTCTAAAAAGGCAGTTCATTACCGTGACAGACGTAAATGTAACCAAAGAATTCCTCGCGCCCATTGGCGTTATGCCCGTTATTGTTTTAGATGCGGTTGAAGATGCGGTACCCGTTGCCAATGCATTGTATGCAGGCGGCGTGACTGCCGTTGAAATCACCTTGCGTACACCTGTTGCGCTGGATTGTATCCGTGCTGTCAAAGCTGAATGCCCCAATATGATTGTGGGTGTGGGCACACTGGTTTCTGAGCAGAATGTGGCAGATGTTGCGGCTGTAGGTGTTGATTTTGCTGTGTCGCCAGGTATGACTGAGGCACTAGTTAAAAAATCACAAGATTCTGGCGTGAAATTATTGCCGGGCGTTGCAACTTGCTCTGAAGTGATTCAAGGCATGGAGTTAGGCTTAAGCTGTTTTAAATTATTTCCTGCCACGGCAGTAGGTGGTTTGCCGTTATTAAAATCCATTAACGGCCCTTTACCGCAGGCAACTTTCTGCCCAACAGGTGGTTTAACCGTTAATGATTTTAC
>CALIUX010000315.1 GCA_938048505.1 uncultured Pseudomonadales bacterium | reverse complement strand
CCTAATAAGAGCCAACTGAAAACCCAGCTCGTCTTGCGAGTTGGGTTTTTTACATTGAGCAGGCCTCGGTGACTGCCTTGGGTTGTTTGTATAGCGTATAATCCGCGCCTTTTGAGCTGAGAATAACATGTCATCTTTAAGCATTATCGAAATGTACGCCGGTACTGGCCCAGATGGACTCCCCGTAGCCGAGAAGCTCCAAGTGCGTGTGCGAGATGATGATGCCTGCCAGCTCGTGCGGTCGCCAGCCTTTGTGAAAGGTATTGCCTCAGGTGATATTGTGAAGCTCGATAAAGAGAGCGGGCAGTTCGAGCTACAAGAGCGCAGCGGTAATTTATGTTTGAGAGTGTATTCTCGTGATGAGATTGCAGCTGTGAATGAAGCAATCACTCCCGCACTCGAAAAGTTAGGTGGTGAGCTGGATATTGAAACGCCTCGTATGTTGGTTTATACCATTCACGTGAGTTGTGGTTTTGAGGCGATTGAAAAGATTTTTGATAAGGCAATGGCCAATGGCAGCCAATGGGCTTATGGCAATGTGTATAGCCCAGAAGATGGCGAAACCCCTCTGAATTGGTGGACCGATATTCTCAAGCCGCAATAATCCCAGACTAAAGCGATGCCTTGCTTAATCCATTTTTGTAAATTTTTTTGCTAACCGTTTCAGGAGTCACTCGTGCTACTGCTTATTTCCCCTGCTAAAAACCTTGATGAGACCAGTGAACTCCCTACAGTACGTGCGACACAACCTGGCTTTTTGGCGCACTCTGAAGAATTAATTGATCAACTTAAAACATTGGCTCCCCATGATGTCTCGGCATTAATGAAGTTGTCAGATAAGTTGGGAACACTCAATTATGAGCGTTTTCAAACGTGGTCGGTGCCTTTTAGTCAAGAGAATGCACGCCCAGCAGCGTTAACGTTTAATGGTGATGTTTATCAGGGGCTCGATGCGGCGTCTTTTTCAAAAACAGATTTTACGTATGCTCAAAAGCATTTACGTATCCTGTCTGGGCTTTACGGGTTGTTGAAGCCTCTAGACCTCATTCAGCCATACCGCTTAGAGATGGGGACCAAGTTTGAAAATGCGCGCGGTAAAAATTTGTATGATTTTTGGGGTGATGCCATTAACCTCAGTGTGACGCAAGAACTCAAAAAGCTTAAATCGGATACCGTTATTAATTTAGCATCAAATGAATACTTTAAAGCCGTTCGAGCTAAAAAGCTGGATGCTAATATTATCGAGCCAGCCTTTAAAGATTACAAAAATGGCGAATACAAAATGATCAGCTTTTACGCCAAAAAAGCACGCGGGCTAATGAGCGCATATGCGATTAAAAACCAGCTCACGACCCCTGAGCAACTCAAGGCGTTCGACTCGGAAGGCTATGCCTTTAATGAAGCAATGACCGAGGGAAATAAGTGGGTTTTCACACGTAAGCTTTAGTACTTCATAGCGCTTAATCGACAAGATTCGCTTTTCTTGGGCGAACTCCCTAAAATACGCGCCCTAAAATCTTTTTCTGTTTTACTTGATCTTTTTTATTAGCTTTTTTAATTAGACCTTTGATGTGATAGGTGACCATGGAATCTCTTGCCCTTAAATCTTTAAAAGCCGTTCAAGGCGAAGTGACTTTGCCTGGGTCAAAAAGCCTGTCAAATCGTATTTTGTTACTTGCAGCACTGGCCAAAGGCGAGACGCGTATAGCCAACTTGCTAGACAGCGATGATGTCACCCATATGCTCAACGCCTTAACAAAATTAGGTGTGAGCTACACCTTAAGTGATGACCGTACAGTCTGTGCTGTGCAGGGTCTAGGGGGCGCGTTTAATGTGGCTTCCTTGACCTCTTTGTTTTTGGGAAATGCGGGTACGGCTGTTCGCCCACTATCTGCTGCATTGTGTTTAAGTCAGGGTGTATTTGAAATAACCGGTGAGCCCCGTATGTATGAGCGCCCCATTGGTGATTTGATCGATGCAATGGCTCAGTTAGGCGCTGATGTAACATACCTAAAAGACAAAGGCTTTCCTCCATTAAAGATTAATGGTCAGTCTCTAGCGGGTGGCGAAGTCAGCATTCGAGGTAATATCTCTAGCCAGTACCTCACCGCTTTACTGATGGTTGCGCCACTTTTAAGTAGTGATTTAACGATTAAAGTAGATGGTGAGTTAGTCTCCAAGCCTTATATTGATATTACCCTCGATACCATGGCGAAATTTGGTATTACGGTACAAAACGATAACTATCAGTCTTTTATCATCAGTGGCAATCAAACCTACATCGCACCGGGTGACATCATGGTAGAAGGTGATGCTTCATCTGCATCGTATTTTCTTGCTGCTGCTGCCATTGGACAAGGGCCTGTTCGTGTGCACGGTACGGGAAATGCTAGCGTGCAAGGTGATGCTGCTTTTGCGCGTGTGCTGGAGCAAATGGGCGCAAAGGTTGAATACAGTGATTATTGGATTGAAGTCACGGGTACGGGCGAGTTGAATGGTGTGGATGTAGATCTTAACCATATCCCTGATGCCGCTATGACCATCGCGACTGCTGCGTTGTTTGCAAAAGGCCCAACGTGTATTCGCAATATTTATAACTGGCGAGTGAAAGAAACTGATCGTTTGGCTGCGATGGCAACAGAACTGCGCAAGGTTGGCGCAACGGTAGACGAGGGCGAAGATTATATCCACATTACACCGCCAGAAAGCTTAACGCCTGCCGCTATCGATACCTATAACGACCATCGCATGGCCATGTGTTTCTCGTTGGCGAGCTTTGGCGATGCTCAAATTGTGATCAATGATCCTAAATGTACATCAAAGACGTTTCCAACCTACTTTGATGTGTTTGAAGCCTTGAGAGTGGATGCTTAACCTTATATTTATCTAGGTATTGCTCAGTTAATCTCTTAGTAAACTAGTTTTCTGAGTTATACCCGATCCTTCCTTCTTCAGCCCTATGAGTCTATTCGCTCAATAGGGCTTTCTTTATTCGTTACTTTTTGATTGAAAAGTGAACTGATTATCTGTTTCGAATCTTTCATTTTGCCTTAGTCATGGCATACGTTATGATTTAGTGCTAGATGTAGTCGAATTAACAATAATAACGATGACTGCGATCATCCACCCATTCGGGAGCGTGTATCTTGAAACAATCTAAACCCATTAGGATTAGGCCATCAATTGCGTTGGCTCATGCTATTCAGGCATCTCAGTTAAACTGTTCCATGAAGAACCTTGTTCGAGCAAGTGCTACGGTTGCCACAGCGCTTATATTGTCGGCTTGTGCAGGAGGCGAAACAGAGCAGTCTTCAAGCAGTCAGGCTGTAGCAAGTAGCGAAAATACCGTCAGCTCTTCGATTGAGGTCAGCAGTGTTTCTGAATCGAGTATCTCTGAATCGAGCGTGTCGGAATCAAGTGTTTCAGACATTGCCTCGTCTGAAGCGGCTTCTTCCGAGATCATGGTTGTTTCAAGTTCTAGCGTGGTGAGCAGTATTGCTAGCTCAAGTGCTGCTAACTCGAGTGTCGTCAGTTCAAGCGTTATAAGCTCAAGCTCTCTAGCGGGTGAATCATCAAGCGTCGCACCGTCGTCATCTTCTGTAGCCGTGGTTTCATCAAGTTCTGTGGCTGCATCTGATGCAGTGAATTTGTTGACTAGCTCCGGTACTTTTACCAATGGTGCAGAAGACTTTATTTTTAATGCTTCTACCGCTCCGTCTTTTAATAGCGGTAAAATTATCTTTACAGTAACAGAAAGTGATGTAGCGGGTGACCCGTGGGATGTTCAGCTGCGACATGATGTGAACTTGGTAAAAGATACGCAATACACCATTTGTTTTGATGCTTCTGCAGCATTGCTTCGCAATATTGATGTCAATGTTGATAACGGCAGTGCTGGTGGGTATGCATCGATTGTAGCGAGTGCAATTGGAGCAGAGGCGGCTTCGATTACAACATTAATAGCCGAAACCGAAACATCGTACAGCGAAACCTTTTACGCAACCGAAACGACGGCTGCACGTTTAACCTTTAACTTAGCTGCTGAGCGGTTGGGTGTCGTCTTTGATAACGTAGGTCTGTTTGAAGGAGCCGCTTGCGGTCAGTTTGATGCACCGGATGAGGCTTCTAGCAGTAGTGATTCATCTGCCGGCACATCGTCTAGTGTCGCTGCACCAGTATTGGCCGAGGTGAAAATTGAAAAAATAGGTTGTAAAGACCCAGATGATTACAGCGGTCAAGCAGAAGTATTGTTTGATGGGTCCGGTCCTTTCAGTGGTGCGTTCTTTAATAAAACGTTCACTGCTCCAGCGTTTAGTAATCTATCGCGTGCAGGTAATTCATCAGATTACAC
>CALIUX010000314.1 GCA_938048505.1 uncultured Pseudomonadales bacterium | reverse complement strand
CAATTTTTACTTCAGTACAAAACGCCAAGTGCTTTGAAGAAATTTTCATATTAAATTGAGTAGCTGTTTGATACTTTTTATAATCGCCACCCATAAAAAAACCGCCATATGGCGGTTTTCAGATTTAATCGATTTTAGTGCTTGGGGCAATTAGGCCTCCATAATAGCCTTAAGTTTTTTCATCGCATTTTTTTCAAGTTGACGAATACGCTCTGCCGATACGCTGTATTTTGCAGCGAGTTCATGCAGGGTGGCTTTATTATCATCGTCGAGCCAGCGCTGCTGGAGAATGTCGCGGCTGCGGTCATCAAGCTCTTCAAGTGCAACTGATAAATTATTTGCGCTGGTCTTTTCCCACTGCGCTGATTCGACTAGGCGAGCGGGGTCAAAGCGCTTATCTTCGAGCATGTTGGCGGGTGCCAGATAGGCAGTGGACTCATCGTCATCATCTGCACCGGCATCAAATGCGGCATCATATGCAGACAGTCGGCCTTCCATATCTTGCACATGTTTCACGTCAACGTTCAAGTCAGCGGCTACGGCTTTGGCTTCATCATGTGTCAGCCAACCGAGGCGCTTCTTTTGGCTACGCAAGTTAAAAAAGAGTTTGCGCTGCGCTTTAGTGGTAGCAATTTTAACAATGCGCCAGTTGCGTAGAATGAACTCGTGAATTTCAGCTTTGATCCAATGCACGGCAAAGGAGATCAGACGAACGCCTTTTTCTGGGTTAAAACGTTTGACGGCTTTCATCAAGCCTACGTTACCCTCTTGAATAAGGTCGCCTTCTGGTAAGCCGTAGCCAGAATAAGATTTAGCAATATGCACAACAAAGCGCAAATGCGTCATAACTAACTTACGAGCAGCTTCTAAGTCTTCGCGGTAGTAGAGATCTTCTGCGATCTCTTTCTCTTCCTCTGCGGTCAAGATGGCAATGCCATTGATTGACTGCAGGTATGCATTGAGGTTTTGTCCTGGAGTATGCAAGTTTATGGATTGTAAACCTGTACCCATAGTGTTTCTCTCCGTTTTATCGAGTGCTATTTACGATAAATAGATTAGTAATCGGCCAGTAGGCACTGAATGAGCTGAGTGTAGCACCCATTAAGAGCCTCTGCCAAGCCATACACTGTGCGGTAAATACCAGCATAATACGCCTAGTGCATTGATATCTGTTTACTTAGTTCATTATACGATATGAAAGTTCATTTTTCATTACATGTAATTAGTTTGAGTTGGTTGTGAGTGGCCTTCTTTGCCGTTGCTCTTACTTTTACTCTAGATAGTCCTTAGAAAGAGTTGTTAGAGCACGTTGATCCACAATACAGTAAAGAGGTTGACGATCATATGCATAATAAAAGCAGGCCAAAAACTCCTTAATTGGTAGCAAATATAACCCCATACGATGCCAGAAAAAACGCAGGATATGACTTCGATATCGGGCTTGCCCAAATGCAGCAGGGTGAAGGGAATCATCTGCAGAATAATGGCGCCCTCTTTAAAATGATGCCGTAAGCCTTCCAGTAAAAAACCTCTAAAGAAGTACTCCCAGCCTAACATGTATAGGGCAGTTGTCAGGAGGTGTGTTTGCCAGTTGAATGTTTCCTTCTGGTAATAGTCATTCATGGGCGCACCAAGACTGCCTAATGCAATTAGGGGGAGTGCAACAGCAAGGTAAAGTAAGCAGGGCTTTATCCACAATTTATAGTGTGGAAAATGCCAACCCCATAAGCTCGGCGAGCGCTTTTGTAATAAAGCAATGCAGGCAAGTGGGACCAAGGCATACCATAGCAAAGCGTTTAGGTGAGATGTAGGCAGTATGCGCAGCATAGGCGACTCCACCATAAGTATGCTGAGCATTGCAATAAACACGACTAAAAGCGGTGCTTCATTCTTTTTAAGGTAATAGATGAAGCCTTTTACCTGAATGGGGTGCTGCATAACTATTCCGCCGTCAAATGTGACCACAGAATACAACCCACGGCACTTTGCGCTATGGGGAAATATACGTATTTTCTGATTTATGTGATGGCGCTATGTGAGGAGTCTCTGCCTGAAATGATGCCCTTAGCGCAGGCTGATAATAGGGATGTCGTGCTCTAAAGCATAGTGGCTGAGCCGAGGGCAAGGGTCAACAGCAATGGGGTTTTCTACGTGTTCCAGGAGCGGAATGTCATTGGCTGAGTCACTGTAAAAATAGCTGCCTGCCAATGTATTGTTATGTTGCTTTAGCCATGCGTTTAAGCATGTGATTTTGCCTTCTTGAAAGCAGGGCGTGCCAGTGTGTTGGCCAGTATAGCGTCCATCAATCACTTCTGGCTCAGTTGCAATAAGGTGTTTAACGCCTAAGCGTTGTGCAATAGGCTCGGTAACAAAGCGGTTAGTCGCAGTGATGATCACAACGGTATGGCCTTGCTGGTGGTGATCTTGCAGTAACGCAAGGCCTTTTGGGAGGATCATCGGTTCAATAATTGTTTTCATGAACTGTGTGTGCAATGCGGCGCGTTCATCGGTGTTCATGGCGACAATCGGCTTGAGCGCAAACTGGATATAGGCAGCAATATCAAGCGTGCCTGCTTGGTAATCTTCGTAAAACCTATCGTTCGCTTGCTCAAAGGTCGTGGTATCAACGACGCCTTGTGTGCACAAAAACTGACCAAATGCATGATCACTATCACCATTGAGTAAAGTATTATCCAGATCAAAAAGGGCGAGTGTCATGAGGTTAGAGCTCCGTCGTTTAGCACTTGTGAAACATATATGTATACTGATTGTCACAAAGCTGAACCATTGCTGAATCAAAAATTGCTGTTAAGCATGCATCTGTGAAACAATGGTGACATTATAACAACTTTAATATAGAGGGTCGCCTGTGATCGATGCTGAGGGTTTTCGCCCGAATGTCGGGATTATGTTGATGAATCCCGATGGCAAACTGCTGTGGGCTCGACGTATTGGCGGTCAGGATGCATGGCAGTTCCCGCAAGGGGGCATTAAGCGTAATGAAACGCCAGAACAGGCACTGTATCGCGAATTAAAAGAAGAAGTTGGGTTGCGCCAACAAGATGTGAGAGTCGTTGCCGCTACCCGTGGCTGGTTGCGCTATCGTTTACCTAAACGGTTTGTGCGTCAGCAAGAGCCGGTTTGTATTGGGCAAAAGCAAAAGTGGTTTTTGCTTGAGCTGACAAGCCGCGATACGGTCATTGATCTGAGCGGAGAAGGTCACCCAGAGTTTGATCGCTGGGAGTGGGTCAGTTACTGGTACCCACTTGATAAAGTAGTGAATTTTAAAAGAGATGTTTATCGACGCGCTATGCGAGAGCTCTCGCCGGCGCATGCACATTATGAAGAGGGGAGTACGACTCCCGGCACAGCCTAGGTCTGGATAGTTCTTAATTATGCTTAACTCGTTGCGCAGTATCGTTCAAGAAGTCAATGCCGCTCATGATCTGTCAACGGTTCTGAGTATTATTGTCGAGCGTGTTAAGACGACAATGAAAACCGAGGTTTGCTCGGTTTATCTGCGTAATAAGGAAGGGAAGCTTGGCCTGATGGCGACCAAGGGCCTGAACCCACAAGCCGTGGGGCAAGTTGTGCTGGATAAAGGGCAGGGCTTAGTGGGGCTGGTTGCTGCTCGCGAAGAGCCGGTCAACCTTGATCAAGCCGATCAGCATGCTAGTTTCCATTACTTTCCCGAGACAGGTGAAGAACGCTATAGCGCGTTTTTGGGTGTACCGATTATTCATCACCGAAAGTTGTTGGGTGTGCTGGTTATTCAGCAGGTGGCGGGTCGAACGTTTGATGAAGGCGAGGAAGCCTTCTTAGTCACCATGTCAGCGCAACTATCGGGTGTGATTGCTCATGCCGAAGCGACCGGTGCACTGGCAGATATTCATTCGAATCATGCACCATCTGAAGCACAGTTTACGGGTATTGCTGGTGCATCCGGTGTCGCGATTGGTCGTACAGTGGTTGTCGCGCCATTGGCAGACCTGCGTGCAGTGCCGTATCGTGAATGTAAAGATGTTGAAGTGGAAGTTGCGTATTTCTCGCATTGCTTAACGCAAGTACGAGAAGCGGTACGCCAATTGGGCGATGAAATCGCAAACCGAGTCAATAAAGAAGAGCGCCAATTATTTGATGCCTATGTCTCTATGTTGGACGATGCTTCATTAGGCGGCGAGGTGATTGAGCGCATTAATCAGGGCGTGAAAGCTTCTTATGCTTGGAGTGAAGTGATTCTTGAGCATATTAAAAACTTCCAAAGTATGAGCGATCCATATTTGCGTGAGCGCGCATCGGATGTTCAAGATTTGGGTAGCCGCGTGTTGGCGACCTTACAGCAAGGCGACCGCGCAGCGGCTGAGCGTAATTACCCAGACGATACAATTCTAGTTGGCGAAGAGCTGACGGCCTCCATGCTAGCCGAGGTGCCGCAAGGGCGTTTGGCGGGTATTGTTTCGATGCGCGGCTCCAGCAATTCACATGTTGCAATCTTAGCGCGCTCAATGGGTATTCCAACGGTAATGGGCGCGGTGGATCTCCCCTTTACCAAGTTGGATGGCCGTCACATTATTGTGGACGGCTATAACGGTAATGTCTTCAGTGACCCCTCGGCTGCT
>CALIUX010000313.1 GCA_938048505.1 uncultured Pseudomonadales bacterium | reverse complement strand
CGAGCAGTACAGCAAAACCTTGCTTAAACGCTTTGATGAATATGTGAGCATGAGCAAAAAGGTGCCTGCTGAGGTGATGACATCTCTTAATGGGATAGATGAGCCTGGGCGCATGGCTGATACCATTGCCGCACATATGTCTCTTGAGCTTTCTCAAAAGCAAGACATTCTTGAAATGTTCAGTGTTTTGAAGCGACTAGAGCATCTTTCGGGCTTAATGGATGCCGAAGCCGACTTGTTTCAGGTTGAAAAGCGTATTCGTGGCCGCGTCAAGAAGCAAATGGAGAAGAGTCAGCGCGAGTACTACCTTAATGAGCAGATGAAAGCGATTCAGCGCGAGTTGGGTGATAGCGGTGACGAACCTTCGGAGTTTGAAGAGCTTGAGCACAAGATTGCTGAGGCGGGTATGCCCAAAGAGGCCGAGAAGAAGGCTAAGGCTGAGCTCAATAAGCTCAAAATGATGTCGCCTATGTCGGCTGAGGCTTCTGTTGTTCGTTCCTATGTGGATTGGATGATCAATGTGCCTTGGTCCGCGCGAAGCAAGGTAAAGCATGATCTCAAGCGTGCCGAAAGCATTTTAGAGGCAGATCACTACGGCTTAGAAGAAGTGAAAGACCGTATTCTCGAATACTTGGCCGTGCAAAAACGTGTTCGCAAAATCAAAGGCCCTGTATTGTGTTTAGTTGGCCCCCCGGGTGTAGGTAAAACCTCTCTGGGTGAATCCATAGCGCGTGCGACTAATCGCAAGTTTGTGCGTATGGCGTTAGGCGGTGTTCGCGATGAAGCAGAAATTCGCGGCCATCGAAGAACTTATATTGGCTCGATGCCGGGTAAGCTCGTTCAGAAGATGTCAAAAGTGGGCGTCAAAAACCCTCTTTTTCTGTTGGATGAGATTGATAAGATGGGCATGGATAACCGTGGTGATCCCGCCAGTGCTTTATTGGAGGTGTTGGATCCAGAGCAAAATAGCACTTTCAATGATCATTACCTCGAAGTAGATTATGACCTCTCCGATGTTATGTTTATTTGCACATCCAATACGATGAATATCCCTGGTCCGCTGCTAGACCGTATGGAGATCATCCGAATACCCGGCTACACAGAAGATGAAAAGCTCAATATTGCGCAGCGATATCTGGTGCCTAAGCAAGTTAAAGCTAACGGTTTAAAAGAAGGTGAGCTAGTCATTGAAGAGGCAACCTTACGCGATGTTGTGCGCTACTACACGCGTGAGGCGGGTGTTCGAGGATTAGATCGTGAAGTCGCTAAGTTATGCCGCAAGGTTGTCACAAAGCATGTGCGCTCGACGAAGAAAGGGCAATCAACCAGCATCAAACCTGATCATCTAGAAGACTTGCTCGGCGTGAAAAAAGCAGATTATGGGCGTGCTGAAGAAAGTAATCAGGTAGGGCAGGTGACAGGCCTTGCGTGGACGCAGGTCGGTGGTGAGCTTTTAACCATCGAGGCTTCTGCTGTAAAAGGCAAAGGGCGTATGGTTAAAACAGGTTCTCTTGGTGATGTAATGCAGGAGTCTATTCAGGCGGCCATTACAGTGGTTCGATCCCGCTCCCAGTCGCTCGGACTTGTACCCGACTTGTATGATAAGCGTGATGTCCATATTCATGTACCAGAAGGCGCAACGCCCAAAGATGGCCCCTCTGCGGGAATAGGGATGTGCACAGCGTTAGTGTCTGTTTATGCTGATATTCCTGTGCGTGCCGATGTAGCCATGACAGGCGAAATTACTCTTAGGGGTGAGGTGCTAAAAATCGGCGGGTTGAAAGAAAAACTGCTTGCTGCGCACCGAGGTGGCATTAAGACAGTTGTTATTCCGCATGATAACGAAGGCGATTTGAGAGAAATCCCTGACAATATCAAGGCAGATCTGACAATCAAGCCCGTTAAATGGCTTGATGAAGTGTTGGCTGTTGCTTTAGAGTCGCAACCAAAGCCTTATTCCGATGAGGAATATGCAGCACTTGAGGCATCGGCCTTTGAAATTTCAGATGAAAAAACGCGCATTAGTACTCACTGATGCGCTCACTTTGCTCGTTTGCTGTACAAAGATGAAATAGCGCGCTATTTGTTTAGGGGTTTTCTTGACCGACCTTAGCGCAGTTGGTATAAATCGCAGTCCGTTATAGCTGTACGCGCCATAATAGCGAAGCTTATGCGCCGGAACTGTAACAAACACTTTCGCATCAAATAATAAAAGGGGTTCATTTCGTGAATAAATCTGAGTTGGTTGACGCCATTGCTGCTTCGGCAGATATTTCAAAAGCTGCTGCAGGTCGCGCACTTGACGCCGTGACTGATTCTATTACAGGCGCTTTGAAAGAAGGTGATCAAGTTGCGCTAGTGGGTTTTGGCACTTTTTTGGTTAAAGAGCGTGCAGCTCGCACAGGTCGCAACCCTCAAACGGGTGCACCAATTGAAATTGCAGCTGCTAAAATACCCACATTTAAGCCGGGTAAAGCACTTAAAGACGCTGTTAATTAAGTTTAGCGTGTGGCCGTTTTTTCTGTATTCGGCCAAGTGAAAATGGTTTATTTTGGGCCAATCTGTTGATGTATCCAAAGGCGCTCTTTACAGCGCCTTTTTTTGGTCGTTAATGGTCAATTGCGTAAAGCCTTATCGATAATGGGCTTTTTAGAATTTGTTAGGAGTTAATAATGCTGCTGAACTTGCGTGAAAGCATGACAGGTATCGTTGCAAAAATTGTAGTAGGCCTTGTGGTTGCTGCAATGGTGTTGTTTGGTGTGGAATCGTTGTTCGTCAACTCTTTGGGTGGTGACGACGTTGCTGAAGTGAATGGCGAGGATATTGCCAATATTGAACTACAGCGCGCCATTAGTCAGCAAAAGAGCCGCTTGCAACAACAGTTTCAGTTGGACGCTGATCATGAAATGCTATCGGATGATCGTCTAAGGGCTCCGGCTTTGATGAATCTTGTTAGGCAAAAAGCATTGCAGCAGGCTGCTTCTGATGCGGGTATGAATGTTGCGCCTGAAGTTGTTGACCGTCAAATCAAAGATGCTTTTACACGTGACGGCGCTTATGACGTTGCGCTTGTGAATAATTACATTCGAAGCTATGGCTACACGCCGGCGACTTTTAAAAAGAATGAAGCTGATGCCTATATTCTACGTCAATTGTTCAATGGCATTAACCAAACAGAGTTTACTACTGCGGCAGAAATTGATGCTATGGCTGCAATCTCTGCTCAAAAGCGTAGCTTTTCAACCGTAGAGATTGCTCGCGATAAAGTCGAAGAAAGCATTACAGTTTCTGAAGATGATGTTAAAGGCTATTTCGAAGCAAACCCTGCCGAGTTTACAGACGCTGAAAAAGTTGCTTTAGAGTATGTTGAGGTATCAGTCTCATCATTAGCGGCAAATCAGACTGTGACGAGCGAAGAGCTGCAGTCCGAATACGAGCGTGAGTCGGCTGAATTCGAATCAACTTCCGAGAAACACTTATCGCATATATTAATTGCTGATAGCTCAGCTGAAAAAATTCAAGCAGTAACAACCGCATTAGCGAACGGCGAAGATTTTGCTGAATTGGCGAAAAAGTACTCCGATGATGACGGCTCGAAGCTGTTGGGTGGTCAGTTAGGTAAGTTGGTGAAAGATGCATTTCCTTCTGAGTTTGAGTCTGCGGCAAGACAGCTACAAGAAAAAGAAGTCTCACCGCCAGTCCAAACGAGTTCGGGCACCCACTTTATCCGTTTAGATAAAGATGTTGTCAATGAATTACCTTCTTTTGAATCTCGTAAAGCAGCGTTAACAGCATTATTGAAGCAAGAAAAAGCCGCAAATGCTTATATTGAGCAGGTTCAGCTGCTTGAAGAAGTATCGTTTGGTGCAAGCAGCCTAGCTGAGACTGCTCAAGCGGTTGGG
>CALIUX010000312.1 GCA_938048505.1 uncultured Pseudomonadales bacterium | reverse complement strand
GCTGTTTTAGTATCCCAGCCTTTTCTTTTTGCGATACTGTCTAGTTGATCGCGATCAATTTTCCCTATGCCAAAGTATTTGGCTTCAGGGTGTGAGAAGTACCAGCCACTGACTGCGGCAGCAGGAAACATAGCAAAATGCTCCGTTAAGCTAACGCTCGTTTCTTTTGTGGCATCAAGCAAATTAAAGAGCTGAGTTTTTTCGGTATGGTCAGGGCAGGCAGGATAGCCTGGCGCAGGGCGTATACCTTTATACTTTTCTTTGATGAGTTCTTCGTTTTCGAGGGTTTCGTTTGTAGCGTAGCCCCAAAACTCTTTTCGAACACGCTCATGCAAATGTTCAGCAAAGGCTTCGGCTAAACGATCAGCAAGGGCTTTAACCATAATGGCGTTGTAGTCATCGCCTTTATTTTCATAGTCTTTGGCAAGTTCTTCTGCGCCCAAGCCTGCTGTTACAACAAAGCCGCCTATGTAATCTTGTTTGCCCGTTTCTTGTGGTGCAATGAAGTCGGCTAAAGAATACAGCGTATCGGTCTGTGCATTTTTATCTTGTTGCTGACGCAAATGATATAAGCGAGAAATTTCATCCCCTTGCTCATCCTTTACAATAAGTGTGTCATGTTCTGCGCTATTAGTTGGCCAAAAGCCGAATATGGCATTGGCCTGAAGCTGCTTTTTATCGATCAGTTGCTTTAATAGCTCTTGAGCATCATTAAATAAATTCGTTGCGGCTTCGCCTACGATTTCATCACTCAGGATTTTAGGATATTTACCGGCCAAGTCCCAGCTGATGAAAAAAGGCGTCCAATCAATATAAGGTACCAGAGTTTCAAGCGGGTAGTCTGTTAAGGTTTTGGTGCCTAAAAAGCTGGGTTTGGGTGGAGTGTAGTTTTCCCAGTCTGCTGTAAAGCGCCTCTCGCAGGCTGAAAGATAGCTAATCATTGGGCGAGCGCGACGCTTGGCTGTGCGCTCTCGTACTTTTACATATTCTGCTTGAGTATCTTGAATAAACTGCGGACGTTGTTCATCTGATAACAATGCACTGGCAACACCAACTGCACGCGATGCATCAGCGACATACACCACTTGATTTAAATTAAACACAGGGTCAATTTTGACAGCGGTATGTGCTTTGGAGGTTGTGGCGCCTCCAATCATCAGCGGTTTATTAATGCCCAGTTCTTCCATCGCTTGGCCGACATACACCATCTCATCAAGCGACGGCGTGATTAAACCTGACAAGCCAATGATATCGCAATTTTCTTTTTGAGCGACTTCAAGAATTTTTTCGCAAGGCACCATAACGCCTAGGTCAACAATTTCAAAATTGTTGCACTGCAATACCACACCCACAATATTTTTGCCTATGTCATGCACGTCGCCTTTTACGGTTGCCATCAAGATTTTACCGTTTGACTTAGTCGCTTCGGTTTTTTCGGCTTCGATATAGGGGTTGAGATAGGCAACAGCTTGTTTCATCACACGTGCGGATTTGACCACTTGCGGTAAAAACATTTTGCCTTCGCCAAAGAGATCGCCCACCACGTTCATACCATCCATTAAAGGCCCTTCAATCACATCTAACGGGCGATCTGCGGCTTGCCTACATAACTCAGTATCTTCTTCGATAAAAGCGGATATGCCTTTAACAAGAGCATACTCAAGTCGTTTTTGAACAGGGTATTCACGCCAAGCGAGATCTTCTTTTTTACTGGCTGCCTTACCATCGCCACGGTATTTTTCAGCAATATCGAGGAGGTCTTCGGTGCCTGTATCGGTACGGTTTTGAATAACATCTTCAACAATGTTGCGTAGTTCTTCTGGTAGATCATCGTAAATAGCCAATTGACCGGCGTTGACAATCCCCATATTCATGCCTGCTTTAATGGCATGGTAAAGGAAGACGGAGTGAATGGCCTCGCGAACGGGGTTATTCCCTCGGAATGAAAACGAAACATTACTCACGCCGCCTGAAACCCCTGCATGCGGCAAGTTGTCACGAATCCACTGCGTAGCTTCAATAAAGTCAACGGCGTAGTTGTCGTGCTCTTCAATACCCGTTGCGATAGCAAAAATATTGGGGTCAAAAATAATATCTTCTGGTGGAAAGCCATTATCAACTAGAGTGTGATAGCTGCGCGCGCAAATTTCTTTTTTTCGTGCGGCAGTATCGGCCTGACCGTCTTCATCAAAGGCCATGACAATAACCGCTGCACCGTAGCGTTGGCAGAGCTTTGCTTTTTCTAAAAACTCGGCTTCACCTTCTTTTAGGCTAATGGAATTGACAACAGGCTTACCTTGAATGCATTTGAGACCCGTTTCAATGACATCCCATTTAGAGGAATCCACCATAATGGGCACGCGCGCAATATCGGGCTCGCCTGCAATAAGATTTAAGAAACGCTCAATTGCCGCATGGGCATCGAGCATGCCTTCATCCATATTGATATCAATAATTTGCGCGCCATCTTCCACTTGCGCCAAGGCGACTTCTAATGCGGTATTGTAATCTTCTTCAATAATTAAGCGTTTGAAGCGGGCTGAACCTGTGACATTACAGCGCTCACCCACATTCACAAACAGTGAGTCTTTGGTGATGTTAAAAGGCTCAAGCCCTGATAGTCGGCAAGCAGGGGTTATGTTGGGAATTTCGCGCGGAGGGAGTGACGCAACCGCTTGTGCAACGGCTTGAATATGTTGCGGGCTTGTACCACAGCAACCCCCTACAATATTCAGAAAACCGCTTTGTGCAAATTCTTTAACAATGCCTGCCATTTCGGCGGCGCTTTGGTCGTATTCGCCAAATTCATTGGGCAAGCCCGCATTGGGATGCGCTGAAACATAGCAATTGGCAATACGTGAGAGTTCTTTAACGTAAGGTCTGAGTTCGGTCGCGCCTAAAGCACAATTTAAACCAATTGAAATAGGCTTGGCATGTGCCAACGAGTTGTAAAATGCCTCGGTTGTTTGGCCAGACAGTGTGCGGCCAGAGGCATCGGTAATGGTGCCAGAAATCATGATCGGCAGTTCATAGCCGATCGCTTCAAAGTGACCGAGTACAGCAAATACCGCTGCCTTTGCATTAAGCGTATCAAAGATGGTTTCGATTAAAATAATATCGCAACCGCCTTCAATTAAGCCTTTAGTGGCTTGAGTATAGTTTTCGACTAGCTCATCAAAGGTGACATTACGTGCGCCAGGATCATTTACATCTGGTGAGATAGAGCACGTACGGCTGGTGGGGCCGAGCACACCCGCAACAAAGCGGGGTTTATGGGGCTCTAATATCGTAAATTCATCAGCCGCTTCTCTGGCAATACGCGCACTGGCAACGTTGAGTTCATACGCCAGCGACTCCATAGCATAATCGGCCTGAGAAACCTCGGTACTATTAAAGGTATTGGTTTCGACAATATCTGCACCGGCTTCAAAGTAGGCTTTATGAATCGCTTTGATAATTTGCGGTTGGGTAATACTGAGTAAATCATTATTCCCTTTGATATCACGGTCGTAATCGGCAAAGCGCTCGCCGCGGTAATCGGATTCTTCGAGCTTATATCCTTGAATCATTGTACCCATCGCGCCATCCAAAATAAGGATGCGATCTTTGATCGCTTGATGAAGCTTGGCAATGCGAGGGTTGTGCGCAGAATGAGACATGGAAAACCTATTAAATGGCAAATATGTAGTGAAGAAGTCGAAAGCGAGCGAACGCTTAGGGCGCCAGTAACGAGGATAAGGTCCACGACTGACTCGGCTTTATGCTCATGCCAAGCCCTATTTAAGAAGGGGGGATGATCAGAAATGCCGACCTATATCAAAATATTTTGATTTAGGTCGGCATTGTAGCAGAATTGCGGCTAGAGATTAACGGTTTTGCCCGTTTGGGCTGATTTGAGGGCAGCTTGCACGATGCGAATGTCTTTTAGGCCTTCTTCACCGGGTACAAGAATATTTTGATGCCCTAAAATCGCAAGGGCGTCATCATCCATTTGTGTTGCTTGCTGATTCTCTTTGGCTGCTGCCAGTATCACCCCTGAGCTTGTTCGGCCTTGTACGCCAGTATAGCTTTGCATCGGGTCGAGTGCGTACCAGCCTTTGCGGCCTTGCACGCGTAATGCGTTGATATTTTGGCCGACACTGGTTACGCAATCAGCCTGTACACCACCGGGGAACTCAAGTGTTAAATAGGTCGTTTCGTCAACCTCTTTAAAAATCTCTTTACGCTGGACAGTGGTATTGGCAAAAACCGCCGTAGGTTCAAGGTTAGAGCCATAACGTGCGGCATTGATCGGGTAAACGCCCATATCATATAGTGCACCGCCACCCATATTGCGCTTTAGCTTCCAGCTATTGGGATCAGGTGCGCCGCCGGCATAACCAGCTTTGGCAACAATATGCTGAATATCACCATACGACTTGGATTTGGCATACGACATAATCGTGCGGGTATTGATCTCATGTTGCATGCGATACCCAATAGTCAGCTGCACTTTATTCTTTTTGCAGCCATTAATGATGGATAAGCATTCCTGTTCATTCATTGCCATCGGCTTTTCACACCACACATGCTTGCCCGCATTTGCGCCAATCAGTGAATGTTTTTCATGCAAACTGGTGGGCGTCACAATGTAGACAACATCGATATCGTCATTGTTGGCAAGCTCGTGCATCGTTTCATATGAATACACGTTTTTATCTTTAATCTTGTACTGCTTTTGCCAAGTAGGAATCTTAGAGGGTGTGCCTGTAACAATGCCGCGCAGTTCACAGTGCTTGGTTAGTTGCAGCGCGGGGGCAAGTAGGTCGCGTGAATAATAACCTAAGCCAACTAACGCAATGCCCAGCTTTTTACCTTTGATGCCATGTGCAAAAACATGCGGGCTAAATAGTGATGATGCAGCAACTGCGCCGGCTTTTAGAAGTGTACGCCTTGATGTGTTACGCGTATCGGCGGCGCAGTTACGCGAAGTGAGGCTATGGGAAGTAGGGTAAGTAGAATGGGTAGAGAATTTATCGCTCATAAATGTACCTATTAAGTCATTGATGCAGATTGCGTACTACCGTGGGTTTACTTTAATCGATGAAGTCAAAGACCTCACGCAAGAACCCCTTTTTCTTCTTTTTATAAGGGTATCCATGTTTATTGCCGTATTTATCGTAGGACTTTTCTTTATATTGTTTGTATGGGGAGTGCGAAGGGCTTGGTGCATGCCTTCTGGGTTCATCATGGTGATGGCGGTGATCTCCTCGGCTGATAGGCATGCGCTCAGCGGCAGAGAGTTCGATGATTTTGTCGAGCTCGCCACGGTCTAGCCAAACGCCTCGGCATTGCGTGCAATAGTCAATCTCAATACCTTTGCGGTCAGCCATAGAAAGTGGAATCTTACAATGTGGGCAGAGCATAACGAGGTGTTCCTTACGAGGTTACTGGGTAATCACTTGATAAACGGTATTTATACTACTAGTTAGCGAGCATGTATATTATTGGTGAGTAGACACTCTCTTTTATTATTTTACTGGCTAACGAATTTTGATTACGCGATATTATTGGGTTGCTTCGAAAACGCCCTTATCATAGTTTTTTGTGACACGTTGAGCCGGAAACACCTGCCCACTCATGGCAATAAAAATGCCTGATTGCAAAGTACTTAACCCGCCCAGAGCAGTACCAATATTCATAGGAGCATCAGAATTTTTAAAGATGGCCGGTTGAAAGGCACCAGTCATTACAACTGTGCAATCACTATCGATTAAAGGGGCTAAATAGCAAGCAGTTTGAGTTAGTGTGTCAGTTCCATGTGTAATGAGCACTCTTTTAATCGCATGCTGTTTAATCGCTTGCGCAATTTTTTCGCGATCGTCATCGGTCATTTCAAGACTGTCTTTGCGACATACCTCAACGAATGTGCAATTAAGGTTAATAT
>CALIUX010000311.1 GCA_938048505.1 uncultured Pseudomonadales bacterium | reverse complement strand
TACCAGTTAGTGTACGAGCCATCGTCTTTATGAAGCCTTGGTGCTTCCCAGAATTTGAAGTCTAAATCTTGAATCAGGTGCTCGTTGACATCTACGCCTAGCCCCGGCCCTTCAGATACCACATGCATATTGTTTTCGATGGTGGGGCGGTTTACGAAGAATTTATCGTAGTCACTCAAGTCGGTATCGTAAGGCGGTAATTCTAGCCAAGCCATATTGTTGATTGCAGCGCAGAAATGAATAGAGGCTGCAGAGCAGACTGGACTCAATGGGTTATGCGGCATCATATCGATATAGTGCGTTTCACACATCGCAGCAATCTTGAGACCTTCTGTAAAGCCACCAGCATTACAAATATCAATACGGCCAAATTGGGTGAGATCCTTTTCGACATACCGCGCAAAATCCCATTTGCTGGTAAATTCTTCGCCAATTGCAAAGGGCGTATCAATCATGCCTCGCAGGGCTTGATATGCACCGGGGTTTTCATCGCGAATAGGCTCTTCGATGAAATCGAGTGTGCCAGCGGGCATACGCTGGATAAATGATTTGGTTTCGGCAGCACTTAGGCGATGGTGATAGTCAATACCGAATGTGATCTCGGGGCCAAGGGCTTCACGCGTTTGGGTAATCCAGTGAGCGGCTTTGGCAATGGATTCACGCGGTTCAAAACGTGTTTTTTCTGTTGCACTACCATGTTCACCAGTTGTGGCTCGAATGCACTGCCAGCCTTCAGCTTTTAGTTTGAGCGCGTCTTCTACTAGCTCTGGGCCCATCGCTTTAATAGTTGTGGCGAATAGTGGAATGGCATCACGCTGTTTTCCGCCTAGTAACTGATAAACCGGTATGTTAAAGCTTTTTGCAACAAGGTCATGTAGAGCAATATCAATCGCGGCAATAGCTGCGGCAAGAACTCGACCGCCTTCAAAGTATTGGCTGCGATACATTTCTTGCCAGAGCGCACCCATATTACGAGGGTCTTGCCCAATCAAAAAGTGCCTAAAATGCTCAACTGCGCCTTTCACAGCTAGTTCGCGGCCTGATAGCCCAGACTCTCCCCAGCCATAGAAACCTTGATCTGTTTCTACTTTAACTAAGCAAACATTTCGAAATCCTGCCCAAAAGCCATAGGCTTTGACGTCTGTGATCTTCATTTTACTCCTAGTGCGCTACTTGCGTGTCTTTATTATTTTACGCTGCATTGTATCGGAAAAGGTGCGGGTGTGGTCACCGTTATCATCAAAAAATGAGAGAAGTTCTCGTCATTAAGTCATCTGATTACGATGTGATATTCATGCGCGGCTATTTAAGCTTATAAGGAGCTTATTCGTGGCACTGCTGCTGAACGGGTTAATTTCTTGTGATGTGTTTTGTCATCTTTTGCTTACACTGCTTGAATTGGCACGTGTTAATCAACAGGTTTTTGATGCGTTATGATTTTGTAAAAGGTTGCCTGCTGTATTCAATTTTCTTTTATAAAGAGCATGTTTATTGATGAATTATGTTAAAAATGTCGTTTTTACTAACAGCACAGCCTCAGCATTTTGACCAAAAAGATGCGCTAACACTCCATTGACTCACCTTATATTTGTGGCAAGCTTACCGGCGTTTTTGGCCGTGTTAGGGCTCTTTGCGGTCTATTCCGCGCAGGCCTTAGCGTAGTAATATGTAGTATTTAGGGTAAATAGGTATTTTGAGGGTGTTATGAAAAGAATAATGAAGGCTGCGCTACTCCCCAGTTTATGTGTGTATGGCTTAGTGGGTTGTGGTTCTCATGTGACCAACTCTGCTAGCCAAGAAAATGATAAGCAGCTCACATTAATGAGCTTTGAGGAAAAAACTTTGCCTCAGGCATTGTCTTTTTCGGGCGTTGAGGGTGCGTTGACACAAAAGGCTGGTGTCACTAATGGTAAACAGGCGTTATCGCTTAGCTATTTAGCACGTAATAATTACAAAGCGTCTTTTGCGATTAAGCCAGATACTCCTTGGGATCTATCATCTTTTAAGAATGCTAGCATTGCTTTTGACATTACCAATACTGACAATCGCTCAATTCATTTATTTGTAAAAACCTTTGATGCTGACGGTAAGGTTCAAACACGCAGCGTACATGTGCCTAGCAATGCAACACAGCGTTATTATGTCGAAGTTGAAGGGTATGATTTAGAGGTCGATACGGGTATTCGTTCTAACCCCAATCCTAGGCCAGATCTGGGTCTACCCGTGATTTGGCGCTATGGTAATAAAGATATTGATACGTCAAAAATCGAAAAAATAACATTTGGTATTCAAGGCATAATGCATGATCGAAATATCGTAATGGATAATTTCACGGTACATGCGGGTGAAGACTACGATGCCTCTTACCTTAAAAATTTAGCCGATCAGTACGGTCAAAGAACAACTTTTGAATACGAAGGTAAAGTGCACTCTGACGCAGAGATGAAAGCACAATATGACGCTGAGCAAAGTATTTTAGACGGCAAGCTAATGGCCGATCGCAGCCGTTGGGGTGGTTGGAAAAGTGGCCCTAAGCAGGCTGGCACAGGTTATTTCACTACGCGTAAAATCAATGGTAAATGGTCGCTTGTTGATCCAGATGGCCACCTGTTTTTCTCAACAGGTATTGCTAATATCCGTATGTCTAATACCACTACAATGACGGGTATTGACTTTGATAAGGACGTTATCGCACAGCGTACCTCTGATGATGTGACACCTGAAGATTCAAAAGGTGTAATACGTGTGCATGACGATGCGTTAAAAACGGCTTTTGTCTCATCGCCTATACGTCGTGATATGTTTACGTGGTTGCCCGGATATGACCATGAGCTAGCTGATCACTACGGCTATCGTCGCTCGGTTCATACTGGCCCAGTAAAACATGGTGAAAGTTTCAGCTTTTACCGTGCAAACCTTGAGCGCAAGTATGGTTCAACGGGATATATGGATGCATGGCGTAAAACAACCGTTGACCGTATGATTAATTGGGGCTTTACGTCTTTTGGAAATTGGGTTTCACCTGATTTTTATCAAAATAATCGTTACCCTTACTTTGCTAATGGTTGGATTATTGGTGACTTTAAAACAATCAGCAGTGGCAATGACTATTGGTCGCCTTTGCCTGACCCCTTTGACCCCGTATTTGCTGAACGTGCGGCAGCAACAGTTTCAGTTATTGCTAATGAAGTGAAGAATAATCCCTGGTGTATAGGGGTATTTATTGATAATGAAAAAAGTTGGGGCGAAATGGGCAGCGTTACAGGCCAATACGGCATTGTGATTAACGCTATGGCGATGGATGCGAAAGAAAGTCCAACCAAGTCCGAATTTATGCGTTTATTGAAGCAAAAATATGGTTCAGTTGCAGCGTTGAATGCACAGTGGAATACGCAGTACACTTCTTGGAATATATTGGCAGATGGCGTTGAGCTCAAAGAACATAATGCGGCACAGCAGGCTGATTATGCGGTATTGCTTGAAGCGTATGGGTCAGAGTACTTCCGTATTGTTCGATCAGAGCTGAAAAAAGTTATGCCTAATCATATGTATATGGGTGCGCGCTTTGCTGATTGGGGTATGACACCTGAAATTGTCCGCTCAGCTGCCAAGTATGCTGACGTGGTGAGTTACAACTTCTACAAAGAAAGCATGCATCCCGCTGCTTGGAAATTCCTCCCCGAAATCGATATGCCTAGCAT
>CALIUX010000310.1 GCA_938048505.1 uncultured Pseudomonadales bacterium | reverse complement strand
GTCGGTAAAATTCTTGTGCTTATTTTTATTATTCTCTTTATTCAGTGGCGCCCAAGGGGCTTATTTGCACTGAAAGGCCGATTTGTAGAGGATTAAATGATGACAAATAATTCGATGATTCAAAGACTGTTTACCAATGATCCTATGGGGCGCGCCGTATTAGGGCTTGTACTTGCCCTTGGTATTATCTTTCCGTTGTGCAATGTCTTGGCACCAGAAGGTTCGTTTTTTCATATCTCAACTTTTACCATGACTTTGCTGGGCAAAATGCTTTGCTTTGCCATTCTTGCTCTAGCATTGGATTTGGTTTGGGGTTATTGCGGTATTTTAAGCTTGGGGCATGGTGCCTTTTTTGCACTAGGTGGCTATGCCATGGGTATGTATCTCATGCGTCAAATTGGCGACCGTGGTGTATACGGCAACCCTGAATTACCTGACTTTATGGTTTTTTTGAACTGGGATGCACTGCCTTGGTACTGGATGGGTTTTGACAACTTTGGTTTTGCGTTATTAATGGTTGTCTTAGCGCCAGGCTTGCTCGCGTTTGTCTTTGGCTGGCTAGCTTTTCGCTCTCGTGTCACGGGCGTATACTTTTCAATTATTACGCAAGCGTTAACATTTGCTCTAATGCAAATGTTTTTTATGAATAAGTTTGGCTTTGGTGGTAATAATGGCCTAACTGACTTTAAAGACATTTTGGGCTTTGATATTCAATCTGATGCGACCCGCTCAGTACTCGTCTTTTTAGCTGCTGTAGTGCTATGCATAGCCTATTTTGTTTGTCGCTTTATCGTTTCAAGCAAGCTGGGTAATGTTTTAGTCTCGATTCGCGATTCAGAAAGTCGCATGCGCTTTTTAGGTTACCGTGTTGAGCACTACAAGCTCTTAGTCTTTACTTTCTCTGCAGTCATAGCTGGTATTGCCGGTGCGATTTATGTACCACTTGTTGGTGCAGCTAACCCTAGTGAATTCAGCCCAATCAACTCGATTGGTATTGTTATTTGGGTTGCCCTCGGAGGCCGAGGCACGCTCTATGGTGCCATCATTGGTGCGCTCGTGATTAGCTATGCCAAGTCATTTTTCACAACCTCTTTCCCCGATTTATGGCTCTATATTTTAGGTGGGCTATTTGTTGTGACCACAATGTACTTACCCACAGGTATCGCAGGGAAAATCGAAGAATACCGAGAAAGAAAAAATGCGCGTTCGCAAACAGAATTTGAGGCAGCACTGAATGCATCGACTTCGGAGGTAAACTCATGAAATTAGTGAATAGTGCTGACCAACACCCCGTGCAAAGCTTGTTATATATGAGCGGTGTAACAAAATCATTTGACGGTTTTAAAGCCATCAATAATTTATCGCTCGATATTGCACCCGGTGAATTGCGCGCAATTATCGGCCCTAATGGTGCGGGTAAAAGTACCATGATGGATATTATTACCGGCAAAACCAAACCCGATACGGGTGATGTGAAATTCAAAGATACGATTGACCTCACCCAACATGATGAGGCCGATATTGCCAACATGGGCATTGGCCGAAAATTTCAAAAGCCTACTGTCATTGAAAGCCTTACCGTCTGGGAAAATCTAGATCTCGCCTTAGCGGGTAATCGTGGCATATGGCAGACACTCTTTTTTACATTATCAAGCAAGCAAAAAGACAAAATTGCTACAACGCTTGAGTTGATTGGGTTATCAGATAAACAAAACGATACCGCCGCTAATTTATCTCACGGGCAAAAACAGTGGTTAGAAATTGGCATGTTGTTTATTCAAGATCCACAGATGCTTTTAGTGGATGAACCCGCTGGAGGTATGACCGATGCCGAAACAATGGAAACAGCTCGGCTATTAAAAGAGATCAGTAAAGATCACTCTGTCATTGTTGTGGAGCACGATATGGATTTTGTTCGTGCGCTAGACTGTCGCGTTACGGTATTACATGAAGGTAGCGTACTGGCAGAAGGGTCATTAGAAAAAGTCTCTGCCGACCCAAAAGTTATCGAAGTTTACTTAGGCCGATAGGGGCAATAGCATGTTACAAGCAAATAATATCGATTTATATTATGGCGCAAGCCAAGCATTGTTTGATGTCAACCTAAAGGCTGAGCTCGGTTCTATCACAAGTATCCTAGGCCGTAATGGTGTAGGCAAAACAAGCTTAGGTCGTGCAATCTCTGGGCGTCATCCCATCAAGTCAGGCTCCATCCAATGGCAAGGCAATGACATTACCAAACTGTCTGCTGCTGAACGCGCTAAGCAAGGTGTTGCTTACGTTCCCCAAGGGCGAGAGATTTTTTCGCAGCTAACCGTAGAAGAAAACCTGAAAACGGCCTTTGCTGTATTGCCGCGCCAGCAACGCAATATTCCCTCAGAAATCTTTGACCTCTTTCCTGTTTTACGCAGCATGCTACATAGGCGTGGCGGGGATTTATCGGGCGGCCAGCAACAGCAATTAGCCATTGGGCGCGCACTGGTGATGAAACCCAAATTGCTCATCTTAGACGAACCGACCGAAGGCATTCAGCCCTCAGTGATCAAAGATATTCATAACGTCATTACAATATTACGTGACCAAGGTGATATGGCTATTTTATTGGTTGAGCAATACTATGAATTCGCCAAAGAACTGGCCGATTCTTATGTTGTGATGGACCGAGGGCATGCGGTATTAAGCGGCCATATTGATGATATTGAAGAAGAGAAGGTGCGTAGCTATTTAGTTGTTTAAATATTCTGATTTTGATTTTCACGCCTCATTCGCAAAAAATAAAGAATATTTATTAGCGAGTGAGGCGTGAAATTTTTTGAAATGTTCTTAAGTGGCTTGTGCAATATCTCGAATACGCTTAACCATCGCCTTCATACCACTACCGCGTGTAGGACTAAGATGCTTTAATAATCCCAGCTGGGCAAAATAGTTTTCGACATCAAAGGCTAAAATATCGGCTGGTACTTTGTTGTTATAAGCTGCCAAAACCACCGCTAGCAGTCCTTTTACAATAAAAGCATCGCTATCAACGCTAAAGATTAGATTCTCGCCATCGGCTTTGTGCTGAATCCAAACTTGGCTCTGGCAACCACGGATGAGGTTTTCATCGCATTTAGCGGCAGGATCCATTGAAGGTATTTCTTTACCCATATCAATAATATATTTGTAGCGCTCTTCCCAGCCATCAAAAAAGGAAAGCGTTTCAATAATATCGTCTGCGGTAATACTGTTACCAAAGGGCGTGTTATCACTCATTAAAAAAATAATCCTGTCTCTAACTGGGCTTCTTCGCTCATCATATCTCGGTTCCAAGCTGGCTGAAAAACCAATTCAACGTCAACTTTTTTAACACTAGGAACAAGTGCCACGCGATACTCGACATCACCCACTAAGACAGGCCCCATGCCACAACCGGGGGCAGTAAGTGTCATTTCAATTTTCACAACACCTTCGGCCTGATCAATAACGACACTGTAAATAAGGCCCAAGCTTTTTAAATTCACGGGGATTTCAGGGTCATAAACGGTTTCAAGTGCCTGCCAAACTTGCTCCTCATGAATCAGGCCATCGCCTTGATCCTCAAAGCTGAGTTCATATTTTTCGAGGCCTAGTGCATCGGCATCAGTACCATCTATGCGGACCATATTGCCTTGGTACACAACGGTATAGTTACCCCCTAGCGCCTGAGTAATCGTAATAAACTGATGGGCAGGAATAGTTACGGGGGTTCCAACTGGCACCAAGCGCCCAGGGCAGTCCCGTTGCGTTGTTACCATACGTTGTTCAGACATATATATTCCTGCATAAATCAATGCGTACTGAGTTAGATCAATACGCAAGTAGAGAAAAGATGATGTTTATTTTTGACTGAAAGCCACTGAGATGAATAAATAAATGCGTAAATAAAAGTATTAGCAAGTAGGTAAAAACGCTAAGCGCTAGACGTTAAAGCTTTCACCGCAACCACATGCATCTTTAACATTGGGGTTTTCGATAACAAGGTTTTTATTCACACCTTGCTGCTTTAAGTCAATTTGAGTGCCTTGCAAAGCGGCTATATGCTCACTATCAACAAAAAGCTTTAAGCCATTAATAAGGCTTTTTTCAATATCGCCTGTTTCGGCTTGATCCACCTCATCAAAAACATACTTAAAACCCGTACAACCCGCTTCTTTTAAAGTGACACGAATTGCTTTTTTACCTGAACGGGATAATACCGCAGCAAAATGCTGTACGGCTGCATCGGTTACGGAAATCACATCAGCCAGATCAAAATTTTGTACTGTCATAACAGACCTCAAAGCAAAAATTGTTTAGCCTTTGCAAGCCCGGCAAAAAGCCGGTCAATATCATCTCGATTATTATAAAGAGAGAATGATGCGCGCACGGTTCCAGGAATCGCTAGTGTATTCATAAGTGGCTGAGCGCAGTGGTGGCCAGTTCGAACAGCAATACCTTGCTGATCTAATAACATACCAATGTCAGAAGGATGTGCGCCGTTTAACAGAAAACTAAAGGCTCCTGCCTGATGCTTTGCCTGCCCAATGCGAACTAAGCCATCACATGCTTCAGACTGCTCAATGGTGTAAGCCATAAGATCATCTTCATGGCGCTTAACCGCATCGCGATCCAGAGCATTCAAATACTCGATACCTGCACCTAGACCCACGACACCCTCAATATGCGGTGTACCGGCTTCAAATTTAAAAGGCAAACCATTAAAGGTGGTGCCATCAAAGCTTACGGTATCAATCATTTCGCCACCACTTTGATAAGGCGGCATCGACTCTAATAACGCTTCTTGACCCCATAAAACACCGACACCCGTCGGACCAAAAAGTTTATGGCCACTAAAAACATAAAAGTCACAACCCAATTGCTGAACATCAACCGGTAAATGCGCAACCGCTTGCGCGCCGTCCACGAGCGTAACAGCACCGTAGGCTTTGGCTTTTGCGATCATATCAGCAACAGGGTTAACAGAACCTAACGCATTGGAAACATGGCTGATAGCCAGTAACTTTACACGCTCACTCAGCAACGATTCAAAAGCACCCTGATCAATATCACCCGCTGAATCAAGAGGGATAGGAATGACCTTTGCGCCTTTTTGCTCAGCTAATATTTGCCAAGGCACAATGTTCGCGTGATGCTCTAGAGCAGAAACAAGAATCTCATCGCCTTCGCCAATGTTGGTTTGCCCCCAAGACTGTGCAACTAAATTAATCGATTCTGTAGTGCCACGCGTCCATAAAACCTGATTCACAGATGGACTATTAATAAACGCGGCAACCTGCTTACGCGAGTTCTCAAATACGTAAGTCGCTTTATCTGCCAAGGAGTGCGCACCACGGTGCACATTCGAATTATAGCCGGAATAATATTGCGTAATCGCATCAATAACCGCTTGAGGCTTTTGCGTTGTCGCAGCGCTATCGAGATACACCAAAGGTGAACCATTCACCTCTTGGTGCAAGATAGGAAAGTCTGCACGCACTTTATCAATATTAAACATTTTAGAATTGAGAGAAGCAGTCATATCTTAAGGCTCAACGATAAGGTGCTGAGTAAGCTCAGGATCTTTAGCAAAACGCTTAGCAATGAGCGGGCGAAGATACTGAATAATCGATTCATTGGGTAACATTTCGATTAATTCATTGATAAAACCAAAGCTCAACATGACTTGTGCTTCTTCGTAGCTAATGCCGCGCGTACGTAAATAGTGCATGGCCAATCCATCGAGTTCAGCAACCGTCGCGCCATGCGCACAGCGCACATCGTCTGCATAGATTTCAAGCTCGGGCTTGGTATTCACTTCGGCTTTATCACTAGTCAGCAAGTTTTTATTACTCAACTCTGCCAGTGTTTTTTGCGCATCTTTATGAATATGGATGCGCCCATTAAACACCGCGCGTGCCTGGTCACCAATAATGCCTCTGAATATTTCTTGGCTAGTACAGTGCGGTACTTTGTGTTCAATACAGGTATGAAAATCAACTAATTGTTGATTGCGCGGTAAATAAACGCCGTTATTGGTCGCCTCTGCGCCCTCACCTTCAAATTGTGTCACAACATCAACACGTTGTAATTGAGTACCCATTGCAAGATAAAAGCTATTCAGACGTGCGTGCGTAGCCAAGTGGCTATACACTCCGCCAATATGCAAACAGTCTTCAGGCTCTAAATGTAGGCGATAATGCTGGCAGCTAGCGTTTTCCCCAACAATCAATTCTGTCACGCTATGCGTTAACAATTTGGCATCAACCTGTCCAACAAAATGCTCAACAACATTCGCTTGGCTATTGGCTTCTTGCACCCAGAGCAAGCGCGCATTAGCAGCAGCTTTATTAGATGACGTTGAAACATGAACAATATGAATGGTTTGTTCAATGACTGCATTTTTGC
>CALIUX010000309.1 GCA_938048505.1 uncultured Pseudomonadales bacterium | reverse complement strand
TTACTGACGGATGTCGAATCGTTGAAATATAAATATCCTAGAGCGCCAATAAACTTTAGTTAACTAAGACTATGGATAAATAGGTATGTATACAATACAAAAGCTATTATTAGCAGCGACTATTTCTGCGGTGTCGGCAGCGGCTTCGGCGGCTCCGATTAACCCTCAGTGTGCTAGCAGTTTTCAGCCAGGTGAATCACTACCGGTAACATTGAATCGCTCTTTAACCTCAGGAAATCCTGTTAATTTTTTTAATCTATTAATCCAAAATTCTAATTTGTATCAGAGAGGCCTCGGGGTTGAACTGGGTGTTGTAGAAAATCAATCCATTCCTTTGGGGGTAACCATTGGTGATACCCGTTCTTCTGTTGAATCCACACTCTCTGCCTTTACGGCATTTCAAAATGATGGGAGTCTTGAGTGTGAAGATAACGGGGTAAGCTGTACTTATAAAGCCATTGATGCAAGTGATAATCTTTGTGTAGGTAAAGTTACCGTTTTTTACGATAATGATTCAGGTAATGCTCAAGTTGATGATCGTGTATCAAAAATCACGTGGTCTTTTCCGCAATGGGAAACGTCTGAAGGTGTCTCTATTGCTACTTTAAGAGAAAACCCACTTGAGGATCTACAAGAGATTTACCCTGAGTCGAGCAAGCTTGGTCTACGGAATTCTGTGTTTACTGAGACTCTCACGGTAAGAAGCCCTGCAGAAGGTATAGAGCTTGCCATCGCAGAAACTGTTTTTGCCACGTCTCCCAGCAACCCTTCATTTACTTGGGAAGGCACGCTAACAAAAGTGGAAAAGCCCGGTAGACCGCTTTTGATTCTTCCAGAGCCAGCCCCCATAACAGAGGGTGTCGTGACAGAGGGTCAATCCCTTCCTATTGGCATATCATTAAGTGATACAAGACAAAATGTAGAGCAAGTCATTGCATCCATTTCCGAGTTCAGCGATCCCAATACAAATGGTTGCAGGCCCAATGGTATTCGGTGTACTTATACCGCACATGACACTGATACGGGACTTGAGCTAGGAACGGTTATGGTACGTTATGCGCGCAATCAGGGTGGCGCTTCATCTGATGATCAGGTCACACAGTTATCTTGGACTTTTGATCAGTGGGAAACTGCAGAAGGCTTATCTTTGGCCGACCTCCCGCGAATACAACGCCAAGAGCTCCAAGCGCTTTACCCAGGTGCTCGCGTAGTCACACAGCAAGTAGATAGCCGCGAGCCTATTTTGGAAACAGGCGAGCAGGAAGAAGCCTCCCGTTTTCTCAGAAATGACAGTGCTGTAATCCGCAGCAGAAGCCGTGGGGTGAGAATGTCTTTTAATATTAATGGAAGAACTGGCGCTGCCAATGTTTTGGGAACGTTATTTTCACCAAGATAAAAGCATTTTTAAATAGCTGATTTAGCGAAAATACTTTTTAACGCCTTCCTATAGAACAGTTATTTTCAATCAAAATGAGGTAATGGCCGGTACCAGCTATTACCTCATTCATGAATATACAGCGCAATCTTGGTATTCTAATATCCTGATATTCTAAAGGGAATGATGTGCTGCTTGGTCATCTATCTGTCTTTTGTTGCAGTTTGTCTGTCACCTCCCAGCAATAAGCCCCTCTACTCTTTTACACCTTACGTTTATCTATAAAAGCCATTCCACTGGATTCTATCGGCTAGGATTAGTTAGATCGCTTGATTCAATCTACTCAACATATCGAGTGTTAAGTTTCATCATTTCCATGACCGCAGCACGACATGAGCATTATGCATGGTAATTGTCTGAGCTAGCCCAGAGATACCCCAGTAAATGTCATATGAACCTATTGAAGCCTCTAAATCTGTTTAGGCATTCATTCCGCTTTTCTCTTTGCGACCACAGAAGAATCTATGAGAGTGGAACAACATTGATTGAAATGATGATTTCGTTGTTTGTGATTGGTGTCGGCATGATGGGGGTGGTTGCACTACAAAGCTATTCGATTTCGCAAACACAGCAATCCGCTGATTATTCACAGGCCGTAATGCTTGCTCAGGATATTCTAGAACGAATGCGTTCTAACCCACACAATGTAAAAGCTTATCAGATAGCCTCGCACGATAATCCAGTAGAGCCAGTCGACTGTGCTGCTGTGCCATGTTCGAGCCAGCAACTGACAAACTGGGATCTTTTCCATTGGAAAAAAAGCGTAGCTCAGCGCTTGCCAAAGGGTTCTGCAGCTATTCACTATAGCCATAATCACTATGTTATTCGTATTGAATTTGATGTGATTGATCAGATACAGTCTAAGCATCAAACCGTCAATCACTACACATTAACCGGTCAGATTGAATAGGATGATTCCCTCAAAGTCATTGGGTTTTTCATTGCTCGAAGTGCTTATTACGCTTGTTATAGGCGGTGTAATACTAAATGGTATTTTTCAAGTCATTTTGTCGAGTAAAGAAAAATTTAATCAACAAAAAGAAATAGCTTATATACAAGAAAACGCACGTTATATTCTTGATGTATTGCGTCATGATATTCGAATGGCGGGCTACTCGGGTTGCCAACCACTTTATTCAGGTGCGCTTTATCAAAGCAGCAGTAAAAATAACCCAGTTTATTTGGGGCTATACGGTATAGCGCATAACCTTAATACGCGACTGCCTGATGCTGAATTGAAATCGCGATTAAATCATTACTCAGATGCTATTGTGGTAAGTTATGCAGGTGAAAAAAAACGCAGTATAGGGCCTTTATTTGAGCATCAATTAGCAGGAAACCACTCAGTAAGTTTGAATAAGAGATATGCATTTTTTGAAGGAAAAAATATTATTGAAGGGCAGATTTTTTTATTCACTGATTCGATGTGCTCTCGGCAATATATCATTTATCCTAGCTTACCTTTTTCTCATGCAGCCACAAAAAACACACCACATTTTAAAGTTCTTGATAAACGCTGCGTCACGCCTGGTTGCAACGGTTTGCCTGAGTCAGTCAATTTAGACTATGCAGCATCGCCTATTACTTCTCATGCTTATTTTATCGACCAGTCAAATACTGTACCGGGTGCTTTGGCACTCAAAAAATTAAATATTCACGAATCAAAAAAAAGCCAATCGGTCATTATTAAAGAAATCGCAACAGGTATTGAGGCGTTGCAGTTTTTTTATGGTGTTGATTCTGATGGGCTGGGTGGCATTAATGAATACCGTTCAGCAAAGGATATGGATATCAATGAAGATGGCCAGACTGATCAGCAAGACTGGCAAACTGTTAGGGCGGTGAGAGTTGATTTTTTGCTAACCTCTCGGTCCCCTCTTTTTAAAAAGCCCCAAACTGTAATTTTTAATGGAAAACCGTATCCAGGCTTATTCATGCGTAAAGCCTTCAGTGCGACAGTGAATGTAAGGAATGCGCA
>CALIUX010000308.1 GCA_938048505.1 uncultured Pseudomonadales bacterium | reverse complement strand
ATAATTCTGCGCCAAGGTGTTGACCTTGGCGTTTTTTCTGCGCATTAAGCGCGCTCTGAAATGGGGCGGTTAGCTCAGCTGGTAGAGCATCTCGTTTACACCGAGAGGGTCAGCGGTTCGAACCCGTTACCGCCCACCATTTCCTCAGTTTAGAAATCTTCGGCGCTGCGCTTCTCTACTCTGGTTATAATCCATAGATATCTTAATCTTGTTGGAGGGACACCCCGCCTCTTTAAGTTTGATTTTTACGTTCAATGTTATATCAGGATGCCTATCTTTGCGATAACTGGGGAATAAACATATGACTGAGTCGCTGAAATTTCCGTTTGGGACTGCACGTCGTATATGTGTTTTAAGTTTAGCGGTATTATGTTTGAGCGCTTGTGGCGGTAAAGATAATAATAGTTCCAGTTCTAAGTATATTGCAGGCAGTTCAGCATTTAAAAGTGAGGCTCTTACTTCACGTTTTTTAGGGCGCGCAACCTTTGGTGCGAAGCATTCCGATATCAAGGCACTAACAGGTACGGATGTTTCCAGTTGGATGAAAGCTGAGTTTAGTAAACCAGCTTCGCCTTATCTTGAGCCTTTGGTTGAGCAAGAGCCAAATCGTGTGCTCGGTAGAGGCGCTCGCGTTGTTCCTGACCATTTTTTTGATGTCGCAATCGCGGGTGATGACCAATTGCGCCAACGCATGATTTTGGCGTTGTCAGAAATAATCGTAATCTCAAGTGAAAGCGGTATACGCGGACGTCCGTTGACGATGGCGCATTATGTGCAAATATTGTCGGATAATGCTTTTGGTAATTACCGTCAGTTACTGGAAGATATATCTTATTCGCCAGCCATGGCTTTTTACTTAACCTATATGTTAAACAAAAAGGGCGATGCCGCCTCAGGACGAGTGCCAGATGAAAATTATGCAAGAGAGATATTACAACTTTTTTCAATTGGCCTAAAAGAGCTTAATCCAGATGGGACAGATAAGCTGGATGAAGATGGTAACCCCATAGAGACTTACGATAATGCGGATGTCCAAGGATTGGCAAAAGTTTTTACTGGGATGAGCACGCAAGGTAGTGACTTCTTTTACATTTATAAGGATTTTGAAAAGTCTTATGCCCCAATGGTGTATCACCCAAAGTGGCACTCAAATTTAGAGAAGTCTTTTCTGGGTGTTACTATACCAGCTGGCACTTCAGGGCCAGAAAGCCTTGAAATTGCGTTAGATACCATTTTTGCGCACCCCAATGTTGGTCCATTTGTTTCCAAGCAATTGATACAGCGATTTGTTACGTCGAACCCTGAGCCGGCTTATGTAAAGAGAGTCGCTGAAACCTTTGATAAAGGCCACTTTGTTTTACCTGACGGGTCTTCAGTGGGAACTGGCGATCGCGGCGATTTGAAGGCTACATTAGCCGCTATATTGCTTGATCAAGAAGCCTTAAGAAATCCGAAAACTCTACCGGATGATTATGGTAAAATTCGAGAGCCAATTATTCGACTAACACAGTGGGCGCGAGCTTTTAACGAAAATACTCCGGATGCAGAAGATGAGGATATTTTCAATTATCTAAATAATGGTGGCATTCAACAAAGCCCCTTCAGGTCCCCTTCCGTGTTTAATTTTTTCCGTCCTGGATATGTTGCTCCTGCGACGGCAACCGGAGAAGCTGGATTGGTTGCGCCTGAGCTTCAAATTACGAATGAAATTACTACAATTGGCTATATCAATTTCATCAATGCTTTTATCTATGATCGATCCTACAACAAGTCAAAAGACCCTGAAGGTGGCATAAAAGCAGATTATAGCGAAGCTTTGCTTTTGGCAGATGAGCCTTTTGCGCTGATTGACTATTTGGACCTTCTGTTAACAGCTAACGCTCTGAGCGAAAAAACACGGCAGCGTATTTCTGATGTGTTGATGGAAATTCCTATCCGAGATGGGAGTGAAGATTATGACCGAAATACACGTGTGCGTCTTGCTACGAGTATGGTCATGACGTCTCCTGGTTATGTTGTGCAGCGTTAGGAGTTTGATGATGAATCGCCGTAAATTTCTTAGAAATGTAGCTGCTACAGGAACGGTATCCTTTGCCGGAGGTGCAAGTGTTCTGTCATCACTTGGGAATGCAAATGCATCGCAAGCGGCTGGTTATAAAGCTATTGTGTGCCTGTTTTTCTTGGGGGGGCAGGACTGTCATGATACAATTCTACCGTATGATAAGGAATCTTATGGTAGTTACGTAAAGTATAGAGCCGGTATTTTGTCTGAATATGCAGCGCGACCAGGCGGTTCAACGCGCGATAGAAAGCGTTTGTTGGAGCTTAACCCTGTAAATGCGGCTAATTTTGAAGGGCGTAAGTTTGCTCTGCCAGAGACGCTCGCTCCTTTAAAGTCTCTTTTTGATGAAGGCAATGCTGCAATTGTTGGTAATGTTGGGCCTCTGATAGAGCCGTTAAGTGCAGAGGATTTCCGTGGAGGGTTAAGGTCTCAGCCAAAGTCGCTCTTTTCACATAATGACCAGCAATCAACTTGGATGGCTTCCCAGCCTGAGGGTGTTATAAAGGGGTGGGGTGGTAAAATGGCTGATGCATTATTGGCCACAAACCCAAATCAACAAAGCATTTTCACAGGTATTTCTACGGCGGGTAACTCAGTATTTTTAGCTGGTGATAAAGTGAAATCTTATGTTTTAAATACGACAGGGCCGCAGCAAGTGGATGGGCTTAAAAATCATGATAATTACCTCTTTCGATCTAAAGTAGATCCTGAGGTTGTCAGCCTTTTAGAGGCTCATTATCGTGACGCAGGCATTTCGCGTGAAAATCTTTTACAGAAAGATTATGCAAGCATTACTAACAATGCTTTTTCTGCAAATCAGACCTATGCGCGAGCATTGTTGAAGACACAAAAGCTCAAAACAGTATTCCCATCCAGCGATGTCGGTCAGCAACTCAAAGCGATAGCTGGTGCAATTAATTTACGTGACTCACTGAATATGAAACAACAAGTCTTCTATGTTGGGATGGGTGGATTTGATACACATGCTGATCAAGCTGGGGCCCTTGTAAAGCTACAAGAGGCGTATTCTGAAGCCGTCGCTGCTTTTTATGCGGCTACTGTAGAGATGGGACTCTCTAAGGATGTTACTCTTTTCACAGCCTCAGACTTTGGCAGGGCACTTATTGAGAATGGTAATGGAACTGATCATGGTTGGGGTGGGCATCACTTTGTTGTCGGTGGAGCCGTAAATGGTAACCGAATATATGGCAATATTCCTCCCTGCAAGATAGGGCATGATTATGATGCTGGTAATGGACGCTTAATCCCGCAATATTCTGTTGAGCAGTATGCGGGGACTATTGGTCAGTGGCTTGGTCTCAATGAAAAAGAGCTGTTAAACGCTCTGCCTGCCTTAGCTAATTTTGAGCAGAGAAACATTGGATTTATGAGTTAAACTGCTCTGCGGTTTTTTCTCCATAAAAAAGTGTTGAGAGGGCAAAATCACCATTGACGGGGGCGGGGCTTATGGCTACACCCCGCTCACATCTTAGCGGGTGTAGCTCAGTTGGTTAGAGCGCCGGCCTGTCACGCCGGAGGCCGCGGGTTCGAGTCCCGTCACTCGCGCCATTTCTTTGAAATGGCATTTATTTTTCCTCACATCTTCCACTTGCCGCTCGTGTTTTACTAACGCTTTGCGCTTTGCATATTCTTGGCTGAAAGCCTTACTTGTATTTACAGCTTCTAATATATTATACTTGGGTATATACACACCTATAGGTCGTATTATGTAGCGATATGGTTCTTAGGGTTCAAATATCGAGACAGGTTTGTTCGATGAGTGCATTGCGGGCGGATGGAAACAAGCAGCCCGAGATATGAGTTCTACTTCTACTGCCATCGGAGCTTTTCAGAGCTTCAATGTGACAAACACAAGGAGAATATATGTCATATAAATTGAAAACTA
>CALIUX010000307.1 GCA_938048505.1 uncultured Pseudomonadales bacterium | reverse complement strand
TTTAAAGCATGCTGCCTTTACAGCCTCTCTAGCTCTAGAAACTCTTGACCGAACTGTACCAATTGGTATTTGGTGACGCAAGGATGCATTTTCATAACTTAAACCATCTCGAACGACTGCCTGAAAGACCTCCTTCATTTTACCAGGAAGCTTCTCAATAGCATCACTGACATTTTCAGCCAACTCAGTATATTCATAAAAAATGTCTGGGTTAAGAAAAGGACCGGATCGGCTTTCAAAAATCTCATCCGTCATGTCAGCAAGGGTTTCAATGTCATCTGAGAGATAAACTTTTTTTTGTGAATTTTTTATTATGCAATTACGTAGCACATTACTTGCAACGTCGCACAACCATGTTCGAGAACATGATTCACCCAGAAAGTTTTTGTACGATTTAAATGATTCTAAAAGAGTGATTTGATATACATCTTCTACATCCTCTTTATTATTTAATGTCTTGCCAATAAAGTTTTTTACATATTTTCCATCACGAGTAACTAGCACACTAAAGTCTGGTTTTTCTTTTTCATACTTATCAAACCAAATATTTTTTGCTTTTACACAAGGTTTACATACAGCAAAACCTGAATTCATATAAAAAACCTCAAAAAAACAAAAATTTAAAACCAATAACATTTAACTATTTTGAATATTAAAATAAAAACACATGGAGTTTTTAAGCCTGCTCTTAGCTAACATCACATTGCTAAAACTTCCAATTTATAAAGAGGCTTTCTTCTTTGATCGCAGTTACCTCGACTTAAATTTTGATTATTTAAGGGCTAAGATCATTTGTGTGTGTTTTATATGAGCACACTCTATCAATCTACATCTTTCTTACATGGCGCAACGGCATAACAAATCACTGACAACAGCTTATGCTTTAGCGCCTCCGTTTTGATTAGATATGACATATATTAAACAAATAAAATGTCATATATGAATTAAAAATACACACATACGACAAATAAATATCTTTTTGAGACTTGAGTCACACTTTTTAAGGGCGATCCTTCCATCTTTAAAGCGAAGTCGAAAATAGAGTGGTTAGCTATTGAAGCTATGGGCTTACCCTGCAAAAGGCGGTTTGCCCTGATTGGCTTGATGGGATCGTTGAGGATTATCAAAAACCATTGCCAACCTTGAGCTTCATTCAGAGGGCTAAATAGGTACTTATTGAACCAATGATACCGAATGGCTCGGCTAGTTCTTTCGATATAAGCATTTTGCTGTGGTTTTCCCGGTCACAATAATCAATGCTAATACCAAGCTGGTCGGCCCGTCTTGCCCATTTATAGAAAATGAATTCAACGCACGCGATTACTGCGTATCCACAGAAAGCTCTCAACATTGCGTAGGCAGGCAAAGCACTGCTCTCCTGCACTCTGCTCAAACTTAAGGCACTCTTCGGTGGACATCTCCGGAAGCGACGATTCTCATCTTCGAGCTTTCTGAGCCTATTCATTAATAGCGCATCCATATCGCCACATTTGGCACGCCATTTATAGAACATTGCCGAGCTCACGCCGTGTTCGCGACAGTGCTCTGGTACTGGCCCTTCAGCCTTAGTTTGTTAAGGACAACCATGATTTGATGTGATTTTTTCATTGTAGAACCTCCTGTGCGTATACAGGAAGTTCTACTTTTGACACCCGTTTTTTCCACACTATTCTTTCTATTCCTTATTGAACAATGCAGGTGGGTATCACGAGTAACTGTCACTATAACTAAGCTAATGACTAAGGCCCATGACTAAGAGAGGGGTAGTCGAACCAGAATTTAGGCGAGCTTCTCTATAGCCACGCCGCAGCTTAATGCGTAACAAGTAAAGAACTACCACATTAGATCATCAGGAATGACGTAGTCTTTATACGGATCATCTTCATCAGCCGCATCTTGGGTGGTTGTTTCTTGCGGTTGAATAATTAAGCTCTCATCACGCTGAGCAATTTTGTCCGCCACAATATTTGGCACCAAAAAATAGGCATCATCTTGTTTAGCAACAACCAAAATACCGCTCACCAATTGACGCTGTACCAGATGCGAAACGACAATTTTTTTAATGGTTTTGCCATCGAGGAAGTTATATTCGACTTCACCAGGCCCATCTAGCCTAGGCTTATGATGATTTTCGATGAGCTGCTTGATTTGTGCCGCTATCGCTTTGCGCTGTGAAGCCTCTTCGCGCTGACGGTTAAGGGCGCGATCTTTTTCTATTTTGTCTAACCGAGCCGCTTCAGCAGCAGCTTTTGCTTCATCCACCACAACTTCCTTGCTGCGACGTTCAACATTGGCTTGTTTACGCTTGGCTTTTTTGGCTTGCTTGGCTTTTTTATCATCCACCAACCCCGCCTTCAGCAGTTGGTCTTGTAGTGAGGGCATCGCTAATTTTTCTCGTATTAAGGAAATGAAAAGGTCTTATGCAAAGCAAACCGATACAACACAGTATTGATCAGTTTGCATTTCAACAGCGTCATTATAACGGCTTCACGCGCCGGTAATGGGTGCAGCCGAAGGTCGCAGTGCATTAATCTTCCAATAGGCGACCACAATACCCAAAATACCAATAAGTATTGAGCCAACCAATAACCCCCAGTAAGCCCCGACTGGGCCACCCCATGAGGCGCCAAGTGATACAAACGGCATAGTGAAGAGTGTTGCCTTCGCAAAATTAAAGCCTGTTGCCCAGGGGGCTAGCTTAAGGTTATTAAAGAGTGCGTTGCTCACAAATGTCATACCATTAAACAATGCCACCAAGCTTAAGCCGTAACAATAGACTTGAATCAACACTTTAGCTTCTCCTTGCACACCAAAAACCGACACAATAAATGGTGTAAGCAGTGCCAGGCCTGCACAGGCAATCACGCAATAGAGACCAATAAAAGCCAAACTATCCCACAATGTGCGCTGTATGCGATCGTACTTTTGAGCGCCCAAGTTTTGCCCAGCAATAGGGCCAACGGCACCTGACAACGCAAATAGTCCCGCAAAAACCAACGGCTGAAGCTTGCCAATGATAGCGTTGCCCGCAACAGCACTATCACCAAACTGGGACATCACTGCCGTCAAATACGCTACTCCAATAGGGGTTGATAAGTTAGTCAACACTGCCGGTATTGCCGTTTGAGCATAATGACGAATATCTTCAATAAAGCCGACTTTGTGAGGGAAAACAAAGAGATCATAGGTCACCGCCATACGGTATACACCGTAGACTAGCATGGCGATACGCGCACAGACCGATGCCACCGCAGCCCCTTCAATCCCCCACCCTAACCCAAAAATAAATACTGGGTCTAACGCGGCATTCACAGCGCCTCCCAGCACGGTTAAGTACATAGCTTCTTTAGCATTACCCATAGCACGCATAACTGCACTGGCGGCCATTGCTACAGCAAGAATAGGCATACTGGGAATGATAATACGCATATATGCAGCCGCTAGTTCAAGCGCTCGACCTTTTGCACCAAGCCACATTAAAACCGTTTCAATGCAGAAATATACCGCAATCATCACGGGTAAAGTAATGATGATAATCCCTACAAATACGTGCGAGACCAACTGTGCTGTTTGCGCCTTTGAGCCAGCACCAATAGCATGAGAGACCACCGCAGCACAGCCAATGGCTAAGCCCAGTGCAAGTGACAGCGTAAAAAAGAGAATCGAGCCGGCATACCCAATCGCCGCCGCGAGCTCAACTTCACCCAGCAGGCTAAGCCAATACATGTCGACTAAGTCCACTAAAAACAGCGATAAGAGCCCAATCGATGATGCTAGCGTCATCGTTGTAACGTGCTTAAAGATCGAGCCCTGCGTAAATTTGGCTTCCATAGAGAATCCATTAATTGAGTAGGCCAGGGGTTGAGCTGGCTAAGAGCCGTTAAATACGTTGCAGAGCGATTTTACCTGCACAATACTTATCTAGACCGTTTGATGTAACAGCTTGTAATGTTTCACTGAAACAGGTATTTCAACAAGAGCCTGTTACACTTCAAGTATTCTTTGTTACGTAAACTTGATGCATACAGTGTTTGATATGTTCGCTAGCATAGCAAACCTCGGAAAATGACCTTTTTGATAGGAGATAGCATGCGAATTTTAGCCGCACTCTTTATACCCCTTGTATTGTCAGGCTGTTTGGCCACTAACCCTGTTACCGGTAAGCGCGAACTCGTTGGCATGTCACAAAGCCAACAGATCGCAATGGGCGAGCAAAATTATAAACCTTATCAGCAGCAGCAAGGTGGTCAATACACAATTGATCCTGGCTTAACACGCTATGTGGCCAGCGTAGGCAAAAAGCTAGCCGCGGTAAGCGATCAGCCCCAGTTGCCTTATGAATTTGTTGTACTCAACGACGGCTCACCTAATGCTTGGGCATTACCCGGTGGCAAAATAGCTATTAACCGCGGCCTGTTAGCGATGCTGGATGATGAGGCTCAACTGGCTGCCGTTTTAGGGCACGAAATTGTTCACGCCGCCGCGCAGCATTCTGCCGCACAAATGACCCGTCAACGAGCACTAGGATTTGGCTCTATGATTGTGGGCGCTTTGGCGCAGGGTACCCAGTATGGCAACTTAATCAATATGGGGAGCCAATACGGCGGTGCGGCACTGAATGCACGCTACGGCCGCGACGACGAGCTAGAGTCAGATGAGCACGGCGTGAAGTACATGCTAAGAGTCGGTTATGAACCAAAAGGTGCCGTAGAATTACAAGAAAAGTTTTTAGCCCTTAAAAACGGCCAGCAAGGCGATTTTATGAGCAATCTTTTTGCCAGTCACCCACCTTCTGGTGAGCGAGTGCAGCGTAATAAAGGCTATGCCGAAGGGAAAACCGGTAAACGCAATGCAGCGGAATTCCGGCGCGCAACGGCGCAACTCCGCCGAGATAAGGCCGCTTATGACGCCGAACGCCGAGCAATGGCTTACGCCAAAGACAAAAAGCTCGATTTAGCGCTGGATATGATCGATCAAGCCATTCAAAAGCAACCCAAAGAATCAGCTTTTTACACCACAAAAGGCCAGCTCTT
>CALIUX010000306.1 GCA_938048505.1 uncultured Pseudomonadales bacterium | reverse complement strand
GCTAAATGGACAGAGCAGCCTAATCCCTCTTAATAATTGGTTTGTTGCAGTGCTTTCCTGACAAACTACCGCCTCTTATATAATCCCTGTCATGACTTTTGGTTTTGCCAAAAGCTATCCTGTTTTGAATAGGCTAGCTCTGCGGTATTGATTATTCGCTCTTAAGACGATTTGCCGTTAAAATTGCTGTGAAATCACTGTTCCACGGTATGCGACTATGTCTGAAATCAGCTTATTATCTCCACGCCTCGCAAACCAAATTGCGGCCGGTGAGGTTGTTGAACGGCCAGCATCGGTTATCAAAGAAGTGCTTGAAAATAGTTTAGATGCCGGTGCAACGCAGCTTGATGTTGAGATTGAGGCTGGCGGCGTCAAGCTCATGCGTGTACGCGATAATGGGCTGGGTATTCATCAAGATGACCTTTCGCTCGCACTTGCCCGCCACGCCACCAGCAAAATTCAAGATCTTGATGATTTAGAGTCAGTTGCGACTTTGGGTTTTCGGGGTGAGGCATTGGCCAGTATCAGTTCAGTATCGCGCTTATCACTCACTAGCCATCACCACCAAGCAGAGCATGCATGGACAGTGCAAGCCGAAGGGCGCGATATGCAAACACAGGTTGTGCCCGCTGCGCACCCAGTAGGCACAACGGTTGAGGTACGAGATTTATTCTTTAATACGCCAGCGCGACGCAAGTTTTTACGTAAAGAGAATACCGAATATGGCCGCATTGAAGATGTTTTAAAGCGCTTAGCGCTATCGCGTTTTAATGTAGGCTTTAGTCTGAAAAATAATGGCCGTGTAATCCATAGCTGGCGTCCTGCAGCAACCCAGCCAGAGCAAGAACGCAGGGTGGCACAAATATGTGGTCCCGCTTTTATGGATAGTACGGTGCATATTGATATCGAGCGGGCAGGGTTGCGCTTATGGGGCTGGGTTGCGTTACCCACGTTTTCTCGTAGTCAGGCTGATTTGCAGCACTTTTTTGTCAATGGTCGTGCGATCAAAGATAAGCTAGTGACGCATGCCGTTCGCCAAGCCTACCAAGATGTCTTATACCATGGTCGCCACCCTGCGTATGTGTTGTATTTAGAGCTTGACCCTGCAACAGTGGATGTCAATGTTCACCCAACTAAGCATGAAGTCCGTTTTCGTGATGGTCGCTTAGTGCACGACTTTTTGTTCCGCAGTTTACATAAGGCACTTGCGGATGTTCGCCCGGAAGCGGCGACACAGCCGGCTGCACACACTACAGCGCATGCAACAGCACAAACAGCAGACGGTCATAGTGAAGTGCCACGCGTATCACAAGTGACAGAGCAATCTTCATTAGGTTTACAGCAGTCTTCAGGTATGTTTTCTAATCTGTCGCCTCAAACTAATTCGCTGCAGCATAGTGATGATGCGTCTACGGGCGAGACGCATCTAACAGGTGAGGCTTCGCGAGGTTGGGCTCCGAGGCCTGCTAATTTTGAAGGGGCTGCTTACAATAAAGACTCATCTACACGCAGTGTGCCGGTTAATGAACAGATTGCCAGCTATGCTCAATTAACCGCTAGCCACGACTTGGATGCACTCAGCCAAAATACAGATGTGCCGCCACTGGGTTTTGCCATAGCGCAACTTAAAGGGATTTATATTCTTGCTGAGAACACTAACGGTCTTATTGTTGTGGATATGCATGCAGCGCATGAGCGCATTACTTATGAAAAGATGAAGCAGCAAGCTGAGAATAGCCAGCTGCAAAGTCAACCGCTTCTTGTACCGCAAAGTCTTGCTGTCAGTGAAAAAGAAGCCAATTATGCCGAAGAAAATACCGCTCTTTTTACGCGCTTGGGCTTTGAACTTCAACGAGCAGGCCCTGAAAGTCTTATTATCAAACAAGTGCCTGTTGCATTGAATAAAGCCGATGTGGATGTGCTTGTACGTGATGTTTTGTCTGATTTGATTGAGTTTGGCATGAGTGAGCGTATTCAGCACAAGATGAACGAGATTCTTGGGAATATGGCTTGCCATGGCAGTGTTCGCGCTAATCGTAAGCTGACTTTGCCAGAAATGAACGCCTTATTGCGTGATATGGAAGCAACCGAGCGGAGTGGTCAGTGTAATCACGGCCGTCCGACTTGGAGTCAATTATCGCTGAATGAGTTAGATGGCTTATTTATGCGAGGCCAATAGCGTGGAAGATGTAACGACTCAGCAGAAAAAACCTCGTGTGCTGACATTGATGGGGCCAACGGCATCGGGCAAAACAGACTTAGCTATTGCTTTGACTCAGCACCTTAATGCAGAAATCATTAGTGTCGATTCTGCTTTGGTTTATCGCGGGATGGATATTGGCTCGGCTAAACCTACAGCAGATGAACTAGCAAAGGCCCCTCACCGGCTAATCGATATTCTTGATCCGTCGGAATCTTACAATGCAGCTGATTTTTGCAAAGATGCCGAATGGCATATTCGGGATATTATAGAAAAAGGCAAAACGCCTTTGTTGGTGGGTGGCACCATGTTGTATTTCAAAGCGCTATTAGAGGGGTTATCGGATATGCCCGCGACCGATGCCGCCGTAAGAGCCGAAATAGAACAGCTTGCTGCCGAACATGGCTGGCCTTATGTGCATGCTGTGTTAGCGAAGTCAGATCCGAAGACGGCCCAGAACATTCACCCGAATCATTCTCAGCGTATCAGTCGCGCTTTAGAGGTTTTTCGTATCTCTGGTGTGCCGATGAGTCGTTGGCAAAAACAGGCACAATTGGGATTACTTGATCATTTTCAGTGGGTTCAGCTTGCCATTGCGCCCAAAGAGCGTAGCCTATTGCATGAACGTATTGCTCGACGTTTTGAACTGATGGTTAAAGCGGGGTTCTTAGACGAAATGCGTACACTGATGGCGCGTGACGATTTAAGCGCTGAGACTCCAGCTATGCGGGCGGTAGGCTATCGTCAAGCATGGGAGTACTTAGACGGCCATGTTGACTACGATGCATTCATTGAAAAAGGTGTTGCTGCGACTCGGCAGTTGGCTAAACGACAGCTAACATGGCTAAGAGGCTGGCAAGATCTCAACTGGGTCTATACTCAAAATGCGTCAGGCGAATTATTGCCTAACCACGAAATTGTTACACAGGCCTTGAAAGTGATCGAAAGCAAAGCCATATAGCATGCATTGCTGATGATTGTGGTGATGCGCTATTTCCGCTTGTTATATACCCAGGCTACTGTTCAGCCCGTATGATTTAAGTGCCTGTATAATTTTAATATTCGTACCACACCACTGACTTCTTCGATTTTGCTCGGTGTATTTTACTGGTGTGTTTTTTTGAAACGAAAAGCCAAAAGCTGGTCGTTTGTTTAAATCTAATAAAAATTCTCACAAGGAGAAATGTCATGTCAAAAGGGCATAGTCTACAAGACCCTTACCTTAATATTCTGCGTAAAGAGCGTGTGCCGGTCTCTATTTACCTTGTTAATGGCATTAAGTTGCAGGGCCAGGTGGAGTCTTTTGATCAGTTTGTTGTGTTGTTGAAAAACACCGTAAGCCAAATGGTTTACAAGCATGCAATCTCTACTGTTGTGCCTTCTCGCCCGGTGCGAGTTCCCATGATTAACCCCGATGCTACAGGCGAAGATTTACCCCCTGTAGAATAAAGAGGTCCATATTGTTTTTTGATCGTCCCGAATCCGGTGAGCTGGCTATTCTAGTTCACCTAGATATTTATGAAGAGCGGGGCACAAGTGACCCGCGTGAATTTGAAGAGTTATCACTCTCTGCTGGAGCAGACCCTGTTGCCATGTTGACAGGCTCACGCTCCGCCCCAAGTGCTAAATACTTTGTTGGCGTGGGCAAGCTCGATGAACTCAAAGCACTGGTTAAAGAGCACGAGGCAGAGCTAGTTGCTTTTAATCATACATTAACACCTAGCCAAGAGCGTAATCTCGAAGCGCAGCTCAAATGCCGTGTTTTGGATCGCACAACGCTTATTTTGGATATCTTTGCGCAGCGTGCACGGACTCATGAAGGGAAGTTACAAGTTGAGTTAGCACAGCTACAGCACATGTCTACTCGCCTGATTAGAGGCTGGACTCACCTTGAGCGACAAAAAGGTGGCATTGGTATGCGTGGTCCAGGTGAAACACAGCTCGAGACTGATCGCCGCTTGTTGCGTGAGCGTATCAAGACCATTAAAGCCAAGTTAGAAAAAGTACGTCGTCAGCGAGATCAGGGTAGGCGGTCTCGAACTCGCGCAGAAATACCAGTTGTATCGCTAGTTGGCTATACCAATGCAGGAAAGTCCACATTGTTTAATGCAGTGACGGACGCAGAGGTGTATGCCGAAGATCAGCTCTTTGCTACTCTCGACCCGACAATGCGGCGAGTTGAGATACCCGATGTGGGAGCTGTTGTTTTAGCAGATACAGTTGGGTTTATTAGCCGACTACCCCACAAGCTGGTGGAAGCGTTTAGAGCAACATTAGAAGAAGCAGCTAATGCGGATTTGCTATTGCATACCATTGATGCAGCCGATGCTGAGCGTTTGCGAAACATTGATGAAGTGCAAAAAGTGTTAAGTGAGATTGGTGCCAGTGATATTCCGCAGTTGTTGGTTTATAACAAAATTGACCTATTGAGCGATATGGCGCCTCGCTTAGATCGTGATGGTGACGGTAAACCAGTTGCTGTATGGCTTTCGGCACATCAAAAAGCAGGTATGGCGCTACTGCAGCAAGCAATAAGAGAACTTGTTGGCGAGCAGATGTGTCAAGGCATGCTGGTTTTGCCAAGTTATATGGGCAGTGTGAGAGCACGTTTCCATCAGGCTAATGCTGTTTTAAGCGAAAAGTATCGCGAAGATGGTTGTTGCGAATTAAATGTTCGATTGCCAGAGGCCGATTTCAACCGTATTCTTGCCGCTGAAACACTCGACCCTGATCGAGTCGGGTGGGTGTCTTCCCCACCTTAAACGGTCATTATTAACAAAAATTACTAACAAGACGCTCTTAAGCTATTGAGAACGGGAGAGAACTATGGCCTGGAATGAACCGGGTAACAACGGCGGGGATAAAGACCCTTGGGGCAATAACCGTAAAAATAACAACGGTGATGGCCCGCCAGATTTTGATGACATTATGCGCAACTTTTTTAATGCTCTTACAGGCAAAAAAGGTGGTTCAGGTGGTAGTGGCGGTGGTGGTAGCTCTGTATCAGTTATGCCGATACTCATCATTGGCCTTGTGATCCTATCAGTCTTTTATATCGCCAAGGGTTTTGGTGTTGTGAATGAACAAGAGCGTGCCGTAGTACTACGTTTTGGTTCATATCATGAGACCAAAGGCCCAGGCCTACGCTGGAACCCGCCCTTTATTGATACGGTTTTTACACGCAACGTCACTCAGGTTCGTCAGTGGAGTACTCAAGAAGAGATGCTCACCGAAGACTTGAATATTGTTGATATAAAATTATCTGTGCAATACAGCATCGACTCAGCACGTGATTTTGTTTTGATGGTGCGGGCACCTGAAGAAAGTTTGCAACAGGCAGCCAATAGTGCACTTAGGCATGTTGTGGGCTCGCGATTGATGCATAACGTCTTGACCGAAGGGCGTGCAGAAATGGCAATTGAAGTGCGCGCGCGCTTGCAGGAATACTTGAATAGTTACACCACGGGTATTCTTGTTGATAAAGTGAACATCGAAGATTCGAATCCACCTAACGATGTGCAAGATGCATTTGATGATGTGATCAAGGCGCGTGAAGATGAAGAGCGCTTTCAGAATGAAGCACAAGCCTACGCTAACAAGGTTAAACCCGAAGCGCGTGGTGAATCTCAGCGTATGATCGAAGAAGCCAGTGCTTACCGTGAAGAAGTTATCGCGCGAGCTCAAGGTGAAGCGCAACGTTTTGAATTGTTACTGAGCGAATATGCCAAGGCACCAGAAGTGACTCGTCGCCGATTGTATATTGATACGGTTCAAGAAGTGATGGCCGCTAGTAGTAAAATACTGGTTGATGTTGAGGGGGGCAATAACATGATGTATGTGCCGCTTGATAAGCTAGTCGATAACAACAATAGTGGTACTGACAGTAGCCGACGCAATTTTTCTCAGCGTGAAATCCAACAGCTTGTTGAGCACATAAAAGGTGAGGTGCTAAGCGAGTTACCCGCCAATACGACTAGCCGTAGGAGTGTACGTTAATGTCTGGTAAGTCTTTATTTGTTGTCGCGGCGCTTGTTTTTGCGCTAATGATTGGTGCCAACTCAGTTTACATCGTTAATGAATTTGAGCGCGCCGTAGAATTGCGTTTAGGTAAGGTGGTTGATGCCGATGTGCCTAAAGGGCTGCATTTTAAGATCCCTTTTATTGATAACGTTCGACGTTTTGATGGCCGTATTCTCACATTAGATGCCCCTGCAGAGCGCTTTTTAACGCTCGAAAAGAAAAGCATGCGTGTAGATTCGTTCGCTAAATGGCGTATTGTTGATGTGGCTAAATACTATACCGCTACCAGTGGTGAAGAAGAACGTGCTCGAAGTCTGTTGAGCCGCCGTATTAATGAAGAGCTGCGTAACCAGTTTGCTTTACGCTCTTTGCAAGAGGTGGTGAGTGGTGAGCGTGATAGCCTGATGGTTGATATCAAGAAAGAGCTGAATGCTTTTTCAGATACCTCATTGGGTATTGAGCTTATTGATGTGCGTGTGAAGCGCATCGATTTACCCGAAGAAGTATCAGGCCCTGTTTTCCAGCGTATGCGAGCAGAGCGTCAAAAAGAAGCCGCTGAGCACCGTGCCGTAGGGCAAGAGCGCGCAAAAGTGATTCGAGCAGAAGCGGATAAAGAAGCAACCGTGATGTTGGCTATTGCTTACCGTGATTCAGAAAAACTGCGTGGTGAAGGCGATGCAAAAGCATCAGAAGTTTATGCGAATGCCTACAATCGCGACCCAGAGTTTTATGCCTTTGTGCGCAGTATGCAGGCCTATAAGAAAACCTTTGCTGAAAAGCAAGATGTTATGTTGGTCGATCCTAAGAGTGATTTCTTCCGTTATTTCAATGACAGCGCAGGTGAAATCAAGGGATCTAAGCCCTAAAAGTGAGTTGTACTGGTAGTTGTCTTTATTTGTATCGTGCTATTTGTCGTAGGCTCGGTGCTTTACAAAGATGGATTTATCGTTTTGAGGTGGGCGCTCAATGGCCCCCTCATCAGTTTTTTTGCTATAAGTACTTCTACCGACTCAAAAGGGTGGTAAAATACCGTAACCGAGCTGAAACGCTCGGTTTTTTTGTGCCAAAAATAAATGTCACCCACTAAGACACACTACCGCTAAGAAGAGGTGCTTATGCTTGATTCCACTGCGTTAAGTACTTTTTTGCAAGCTCTGTGTTTAGTGTTGATTATTGAAGGGATTATCCCTTTTATAAACCCAAAAAGATGGCGAATGCTTGTTGCTCAGTTATCGCAGATTAGTGATTCACAACTGCGAATAATGGGCCTTGTGAGTATGCTGCTGGGGGTGTTTTGTTTGTTTTTGCTGCGATAACGTTTTGAGCACTTGGCAAGCCAAGAGCGGCTTATAATTGGAAGGCTGATAGCAATCTGGTTATGGAGCTTAACTATTAAATGCCGATGTGTGACTAATCAATACGCCAGCCATTTTACTGGCATGACTGGATAGCGTAACGCTAAACACGCCTTATGAATCAAGTAGATCGCTGGATGCTGCCTGATGGCATAGAAGAAGTTCTGCCCGAAGAAGCCCATCATATAGAGAATTTACGCCGCCGCATCATGGATCTTTTCCAGCGATGGGGCTACGATTTAATCATCCCTTCGATGGTTGAATTTACCGATTCGCTCTTAATTGGTTTTGGTCAAGATCTTGATCTGCAGACCTTCAAAGTAACCGACCAATTAAGTGGCCGATCATTAGGTGTTCGTGCGGATATCACACCGCAAGCGGCACGAATTGATGCCCATAGCCTTCGGCGTGAAGGTGTAAACCGCTTATGCTATGCGGGCCATGTATTGTATACCCGCCCCAAAAGTGCATTAGCTAGCCGTAATCCTTTGCAGGTAGGGGTAGAGCTATTCGGTGAATCCGGTATTGATGCCGATATCGAAGTGGTATCGCTCATGCTAACCATGCTTAAAAAAGCGGGCTTAAAAGAACTGCACATTGATTTAGGGCATGTCGGAATATTTAAAGCGCTGGCGGCCGATGCGGGTTTAACACCCCAGCAAGAAAAGTCATTTTTTGATCTTTTGCAAACCAAAGCAATTGCCGATATTAATGCATGGGTTGATAGTAATATTACAGGCCCTGCGGTTGAATGGTTTAAAGCATTGCCTCGGTTGTCAGGTTCGGTAACCGTATTGCAAGAAGCAAAAAGCTTATTTGCTCAAGCGCCGCAAGCGATTCATCAGGCATTAGATAACCTAACGGCACTGTCTGACGTGCTAATTGAGCGTTATCCGAGCGCTCGATTATATTTTGACCTGAGTGAGCTGCGTGGCTACACGTATCATACGGGCATTGTATTTGCTGCATTCTCTGCCGGAGTTGGTGAGGCGATTGCAACCGGTGGCCGCTATAATCATATTGGTGAAGCATTTGGTCGGTCACGCTCGGCAACCGGTTTTAATGCTAATTTGGTCGCGTTAAAACGATTACTGGCATTATCGAGTGATCTACCTTCTGGCATTTTTGTACCACAGGCGATTCAAGCAAAAGCGTGGCAAACGGTTGAGCAGCTTCGTGAAGCGGGTGAACGTGTGATTTATGGCGAAGCGCAACAGCACACACCGCACGATTATCAGCGTTGTAACCGTCAGCTAACCGAAGTCGATGGCGAGTTTAGCGTCACCGCGATAGACTAATTTCATCGCCCGCATTAGAACAGTGTGGGCCGTTATTTTTTAGATTGTGAAAACCAACAGAGCACAGTAATTCATGGGTAAGAACGTTGTTGTTCTCGGCACTCAATGGGGTGACGAGGGAAAAGGCAAAATTGTTGATCTGCTAACCGAGCAGGTAAAATATGTTGCGCGCTTTCAGGGCGGCCATAATGCAGGTCATACCCTGGTCATCGAAGGTAAAAAGACCGTTTTACATTTAATTCCGTCTGGCATTTTGCATGATGGTGTTACCTGTCTTATTGGTAACGGTGTTGTACTGGCGCCTGATGCCTTGATGAAAGAAATTACTGAGCTAGAAGAAAACGGTGTGCCGGTACGTGAGCGCTTACGTTTATCGCCTGCTTGCCCATTAATCTTGCCTTACCATGTTGCCCTTGATCAGGCACGTGAAAT
>CALIUX010000305.1 GCA_938048505.1 uncultured Pseudomonadales bacterium | reverse complement strand
TCACTGATTAAACAGCGCTCGGTCGAGGCAACTTTTGCTTTAGAGATACCACAAAAATTAATCATTTCATCAATTAATAATTGCCCTTCTCTATCAGGGTCTCCCACATGCACAATACTGCTTGCTTTTTTGATTAGCCTACGCAAAATAGTAAATTGCTTTTTGGTATTTTTTTTAGGTTGATATTGCCATTGAGCAGGCATAATAGGGAGATGATCAATTTGCCACTTTTTAAAGCGCGTGTCGTATTCTTCTGGCTCAGCTAACTCTAATAAGTGGCCAATACACCAGCTCACCACATCACCATTAGCTAACTGTATGTACCCCTCATTTTTACCTTGGCTCTGAGCGTGAGGCAAAGCAGCTGCTAGCGCGCGTGCTAAACTGGGTTTTTCAGCAATATAAAGTTTCACGATGACCCTCTTGCAAATTAACTGTTTAAGTATACAGTTAATTTGCAAGTTGGAAAACCGAATAGGCCGTTAAATGCACCCTTTTGATTCTGATAAATATCGCCCCGATTCCGATAATGGTTGCTCAGGTGCGCTCATCTCAATGCTGTGTGCAAGCGATACAGATGTTGAAGAAAGAACCTATGGCAACATAGATAGCGAGCAGCTTCAACAGGCATTAGCAGCACTTTCACAAACTAAGCAAACACAGCTGCAAACGCTGCTCACGACCAATAGAGCAAAGCAGTGGCATAAGGTTATACGCTGTAGTGTCTTTGCCCGCGAGCAGTTATATAAAGCGCCTTCTCTGTTGCTGTCTTTGCTCCCCGAAATGGATAAGCGCTGGGATATTCATCACTATCAGGCATCACTCATTCACTTTTTAAAAGGTGGCGAACAGCCCTTCTCGATCAATGTGATTAATAAAACCGCGCATGAAACACCTAGCGAAGTATCTAGTGAAATAATCAGTGAAGCGCAGTTAGATCACGCGTTGCGTTGCTGGCGTAATGCCATGATGGTCAGGCTGATATGGCGCGACCTAAACCGCCTTGATGATACGCTAGGTATTACACAGGAGCTCACTCATCTGGCTGACTGCGCTGTTGAGCAAGCGCTGGAATTTCATTATCAAGCGCTGACCAAAACCAAAGGCACGCCCTGTAATGACGAGGGGCAACCCCAAACATTTTTTGTGATTGGCATGGGTAAACTCGGTGCCTATGAGCTGAATTTGAGCTCAGATATTGATTTGATTTTTGCCTACCCCGATCGTGGCGCAACACAATTCCCAGAACCAAGCGCACAGCAGCAAAGCATCAGCAATCAAGAATTTTTCACATTGCTCGGGCAGAAACTCATTAAAAGCTTAGATAGCCCAACTGTTGACGGTTTTGTTTTTCGAGTCGATATGCGCCTGAGGCCTTACGGTCAAAGCGGAGCATTAGTCAGCAGTTTTAGCGCCTTAGAAACGTATTACATTACACAAGGGCGTGAGTGGGAACGTTATGCCATGGTGAAGGCCCGCATTGTTGCCAGTGCCTTGCCTGATCAGAAAAGCGCCACAGCAGAATTAGCGGCCATGCTGAACAACTTTACGTATCGCCGTTATGTAGACTTCAGCGCAATTGGTGCGCTGCGTGATTTGAAAATAAAAATTCGACAAGAAGTGAAACGCCGAAAGCTCAGCAAAAACGTGAAACTAGGAGAAGGCGGAATACGTGAAGTCGAATTTATCGCACAGTCCTTACAATTAATTCGCGGTGGGCTCGATACACAACTGCAAACACCTTCTTTAAAAACAGTGCTGCGCCTATTAGCAGAGCTCGAAATTCTTCCAAAAGAAACAGCAAAGCAATTATTTGAGCATTACTGCTTTTTACGTAACGTAGAACATGCGATTCAAGCATGGCAAGATAAACAGACACAAGATTTACCCATTGATCCACCGGCACAGGCTGCATTGACGCTAGCGCTCGATTTCTCTGACTGGATGCAGTTTAATCAAGCATTGGATGACTCAATGGCTTTTATCAGTGAGCAGTTTTCACATGTTATTGCCGAGCCTGAACATCAGGATGCGTCCTCTGGTAGCGAATCATGGCAAGCTGTTTGGCTTGCTGATCACCCAGAAAGCGCGCAACAGCTGCTAGAGACAAAAAGGCAAGCCGCAAAAGCTGATGCACAAGGCAGCAAAAATCATGCTGCGCAAGCAGAGTCTATTGCCCAGACACTGCATCATTTACACAATGCTTCTCAGATTAAAGCTGCTGATACTATCAGCCGACAACGGCTCGATGCTTTTATGCCTTTGCTACTCGCATCGCTTCAATCCAACCCGCAGGCTGACCAAATTCTTTTACGGTTGGAGCCTTTTATTATTGCAGTCGTGCGGCGCAGTGCCTACTTATTGCTTTTAATCGAAAGCCCAGCCGCTCTTAAGCAATTGATTCTACTCAGTGAAGCCAGCCCTTGGATTCCAGAGCAATTAACCGAACACCCAGCACTACTGGATGAGTTGCTACATCCTACAAGCTTATACCTCACCCCCAATAAAGCCGATCTTGCTACTGAATTACAGCAAATGTTACTGCGTATTCCAGAAGAGGATCTTGAGCAACAAATGGAGTCTCTTCGATACTTCAAACAAGCACATGCTCTACGTATAGCCGCCTGTGAAGTGACCGGTGTACTCCCTCTAATGAAAGTGAGTGATTATTTAAGTTGGCTTGCAGAAGTGATTTTAGAATACGCCACACATATTGCTTGGCAAGAAATGATCACACAATATGGTTTGCCTGGCGGACAAGATAGCCATACACCTAACTTTATTATTGTTGGGTACGGCAAATTAGGCGGCCTTGAACTGAGCCACAGTAGCGACCTTGATCTCGTTTTTATTCACGATGCCAACCCGCAAGCAGATACCCAAGCCAATGCAGGCCAGCGCACAATTGATAACCACACTTTTTACACACGCATGAGCCAAAAAATTATTCACGTACTCAGCGTGAATACCCCCTCGGGCATGGTTTATGAAATTGATATGCGCTTACGCCCTTCGGGCAATTCTGGGATGCTTGTCAGTACACTTAGCGCCTTTGAAAAATACCAACAAAATACCGCTTGGACCTGGGAGCATCAAGCGCTTGTGAGAGCACGCGTCATCACAGGCCATACCCCTCTGGCTAGTAAATTCTCAGCCGTTCGCCAAGCAATCCTTAGCACACCACGAGACACCCAAGCGTTACAAAAGGATGTCGTAGAAATGCGCGCTAAAATGCGCCACCATTTAGGTACAAAGAAAAAAGAAAAAGCCAGCCAACAATTTCACTTAAAACAAGATGCTGGCGGGATTGTCGACATTGAATTCATCGTGCAATACTTGGTGTTAGCCTATGCTCACCAGCACAGTGACTTAACACGCTATACCGATAATATTCGCATTTTAGACATCATTCAGACACACCACCTACTCGATGAGCAAAGTATTCACGTGCTAGTAGAAGGATATAAGGCATTACGTTCATACAGCCATCGCCTAGCCCTGCAAAAACAATCTAATACAATCAGCATAAACGACTATAAAGACGTGCTAACACACAAACACAATATCGAGAATTTATGGCATTCAATATTCACATCGCCAGCTTAAGGGCGCGCGCTTTCATCAGGCTAAATATGATTAAGTCAATGATGGGCGCAATGCCTTAATAGAAGCATGTATTAATAGAGCGGTAATGAGAAAACAGTGTATAAGGAGAACGATCTAAGCCGGTATAGCCTGCGTTTGTTGCCAGACTTTGGGAGACATGCCTGTTTTTTTACGAAAGACACGCGCCAACGCCGAACCGTTTTCATAGCCCACTTCATTTGCTACCCAATTGACGGGCTTGCCTTTTTGAAGCAGCGTTTGCGCAATACCAACACGCCACTGCACAAGGTAGTCAGCGGGTGTTTGACCCATTGTATTTTTGAAAACCTCAGCAAATTTAGAGCGCGACATAAGCGCAACGGCTGCCATTTGCTCTAAGTTCCAGGATTGAGAAGGGTCCTGATGCAATGCCATTAGCAAGCGAGATACATTAGGGTGAGACAGCCCTGCTAGCAAACCGCTCTGTATCTGGTTAGATTCAACCAAGTAGCGTAATAGCTGTAGAACCAACAACTCGCACAGCCTATCCATCATTGCTGCCCGGCCTTCTCGTTTTTCAAAACCTTCAGTAAATAGCCATTGCGCAGTATGTGTTATTTGAGGCGCCTGACTCAACGGTACAACCAAAAAGTCAGGCAATGCATTGGCAATAGGATTGTGCAAACCCGCACCGTAGCTCATTGTTGCACAAACGATTTCGGCCTTATCCTCTTCCGTCGCTTTGAGCCTATGTTTATAAGGCTTAGGATAAAAAAGCAATGACGGCTCGGTCACTTCTATAGCCTGACGGTTATCAGTCAGAACTTGCACTCGGCCACTTTGCAAAAGATGCAAATGCCCATAATCATGCCCGCCAGTATCAAAGTTCGAGAGGCCACACAACCCGCCCGTGTAAAAAACACCAGCTGAAATTGAGAAGTGGTTGAGTACCTCTGACAGTTTGTCCATAGTAGCGCTCGCGACGATCAGTATCGAAAAAAGTACGATTCTAACCAAAAAGCAGCGTAACAGCGAATATGCTGTCAAACATTGTAGACTGACTATAGCTTTGACCTGCGTTCTATGCAGAGAAACACGATTGCCAAACCCACCCTAATGACTCACAACATGTTTTTGCTATGTGATAAAAAAGCGATATATGAATCATCATTCCATGTGAAACCATTGCACTAAAATAGGCTCCAATCGAGTAATTGAGCTATCTTCTACTAGCATGCTTTGATTGATAGACTTGTACTAAAAGGCAATTGAAATACTTTGACTGACAGGCTTTCCATATAACGAATAATTTATAGCCGTCAACCGAGTGAGCCATAAAGGTAAGCCTGATTCAATTAACTGCCGCCTGCAAGATACAAAAGACAATACAAGACCGCACACTCATTATGGTGTCTCAACATTACCTCTAGACAGCTTATTTAAACCATCGACTGACTATCACTACCTTAAATGAAATAGGATTTTATCATGAACTTCATCCGTAGCATTTTTAATCTAGAAGACAGATGCAACTGTGTCTTTGATGCACTGGCATCGGTTGCACTATTAGCTGGGCGCCTTTATGTAGGCTGGGCATTTTTTAAAGCAGGTTTATTGAAAATGAAAGATTGGGACACGACATTATTTTTATTTGAAGAAGAATATGTCGTACCGTTATTACCACCTGAAATTGCTGCATATCTTGGAACATTTGGTGAGCTATTCTTCCCAATCTTACTGTTTGTAGGGCTATTTTCGCGTGCAGGCGCAATTGGCTTGAGCGTTGTAAACATTGTGGCAGTTCTTTCATTAGAAGATATCCCTGCGGCTGCCTTACAAGTGCATATTTCTTGGGGTTTAATTCTTTTGGCTGTGATTCTTTGGGGCGGCGGAAAAGCTTCTCTAGATCATTTTTTAAGAAAAGCACTAAAATAAAAATGTAAAACTATTTTTACATTGCGCTCTAAACTAAAAAGGCTCACTACAGTTACTCATAGTGGGCCTTTTTAGCTTGCATCTTTTTAGTTTACATAACCATAAAGCATCAACAAAACATGAATAATAAATATATTAAATAATTAAAAATGACATAAAAGAGTATTTGCATCATTTTAAGGACGAAAAGAAGCGCTACATATTTTGGCTCATATACTATACGCCTCAAGCATATAACGCTTAATGCAAAAAATTAGCGAGGAATACCGCGCAGTTATTGCATACCTTATATCTTATAGACCTTCTTCCTATATAAAAGAGAGATAATCATGTTGAAATCACTTAAATTATTATCTGGTGCTTCTTTGCTTGCATTCAGTGCTTTTTCTTTTGCTGCTGACTTAGATGTTAACGCTGATAAAAATGATATTATGATCAGCGGTTATGACACCGTGGCCTACTTTACTGACAGTAAGCCTAAAAAAGGGTCAGGCAAGTACACTGCAACCTATAAAAACGCGATTTATCAATTTAGTTCTGCATCAAACCGTGACTTATTTAAAAGCAACCCAGAGAAATATGCTCCGCAATACGGCGGCTTCTGTGCAATGGGTGTAGCACTTGAACAAAAGCTTGATGTTGATCCAAAAGCGTGGAAAATTGTTGATGGTAAGCTTTTCCTGAACCTAAACAAAACGGTTCAGAAAAAATGGCAACAAGACATAGCTGGCAACTTGAAACAGTCAGAAGAAAATTGGAACGAAATCCGTTTTTCATCGTCTGAGTATTTAGCTGACAAGTAAAGATGTCAGTAACAAACTGATTTTATTGAATTTTACTTTACGGGAAATTAGATATGAAAAAGACTTTAGTCGTTTCTACCGCACTTGTCACCGCACTTTCAATGGCTAGCGTAAGCAATGTCTACGCAGGTGGTAAAGAAAAATGCTACGGCGTAGCAGAAGCTGGTCAAAATGATTGTGGTAACCTTGCGGGCACTCACTCTTGTGCAGGTCAATCAACCATTGATAATGACCCTACTGAGTGGAAAATTGTACCTAAAGGTACCTGTGCAGAGCTTGGCGGCATGAGCAAAAAAGAAGCAAAAGCAGCTTATAAAGCCTCTAAGAAAAAAGCAGGCTAACGCTCTTTTACCTCTGCATATTGGCAGAGGTAAATCACAGAATGCAAAATGCCGGACTGTTGAGGTGACTCACGGTTCGGCATTTTACGTTTAGGCGTATAGTATTACCCTTTTCTCACTTTAAGAATTTTCTTGATATGACCTCAATCGAAGTTGGTGTGGGCCTACGGCACGCTCACTACCAAGCGGCATTTGAAGAACCCGCCAATATTGATTTTGTTGAAGTACACAGCGAAAACTTCTACGCAAAGGGCGGTGCTACACAGGCATTACTCCAAAACGTATTTGAGCAGTATGCCGTGAGCTTCCACGGTACCAGCATGGGGTTAGGCTCTCTTGCACCCATCCCACCTCAAGCAACACAGAAGCTCGTTGACCTTTGTAGTCATTACTCACCTAAGTTTATCTCTGATCATGCCTGTTTTAACTGGGGGCATATCGGCTTAGGCCCTGCTCAAGAGCAGTTGGTGCATGGTGGCGACCTGCTACCCATTGCCTTTAATAGCACATCATTGCAAAACTTTGCAGACAACGTAGAGGCGCTACAAGATCAACTCAAACGCCCAATACTCATCGAAAACCTATCGGCTTACTTAGCTGTAGGAGACAACACATTAGATGAGACCGAATTTTTGAATGCATTGTGCGAAAAAACAGGCTGTGGACTCATTCTGGATATCAACAACCTGATCGTTAATGCACACAACCAGCAAATTGATGCGCAACCCTATGCTGAGCAATATATAAAGAGCATTCGCAGTAGCGCCGTACAAGAGATTCACTTAGCAGGCTGCACACCCATGCCCATAGGTGAAATCATGGTGGACGACCATGCCATGCCAGTACCCGATGCTGTTTGGCAGGCCTATTCTTTTGCGATGCAAACATTGGGCAGCCGCCCCACCCTTGTAGAGTGGGATAATGCCTTACCGAGCTGGCAAACGTTAATTGCCGAAGCAGATAAAGCCCGCAGCGTTGCAACGCAAGCGTTAGCGACACGTCCCGCTTGATCTGACCAAAAGCCTGGCCCGATCAATAACGAACTCTCTTCAACTTGCCAATGCGTTAAGAATATGAATTATCAACAGCAGTTTTTATCCGCTTTATTTGATCAATCATCATCTGCTACACAGTTTGATCAAAAAGCCTTGGCCGCCTATCAGGGCAACCTCTTTGCAACCGCAGCTCGCGCGCTAGAAATTAGCTACCCCACGCTCAACGAACTAGCGGGTGAGGCGTTCATCAAGCAATTAGCCATGGACTATCTCCTGCAATACCCGTTTCAAGAAGGTGATTGGGCAGAATGGGGGGGCTCACTTTCTGACTTTTTGACAAATGCCTTAGGGAATGATGTTCCCCAAAATGAGCACATTCAAGAACACCCTTACTTTGCAGGCGTTGCCGAGCTTGACTGGTGCCTTCATCAGACCGAGCGCGGCTCAGATGCCACTTTTCGCCCCGAAACCTTTGCTCTTTTTAACGAAGAAGATCCGGGCAAGCTGTATTTGGATATTGCTCAAACAGTCACCGTTATCCCTTCTGAATACCCCATCGTCGATATTTATCTTGCCCACCAACAGAACGATACCTCGCAGCACTTTTTTGAATCTGCACGCAAGAAGTTAGAAGAAGAGATGGGTCAAACAGCTATGGTGTATCGTCCACACTTTAAGGCGCTGGTTGAACCTATCGATACAGAAACCGAAAACTTCCTAAAAGCAGCCATAGCGGGTGAAAATATCGATACCGCCCTCAATACAACACATGACACATTCGACTTTCAAGCGTGGCTACCACACGCCGTTGAAAACAGAATCGTTCTAGGGGTGAACACGGCCGCACCTTAGCCTATCTCGCCAAATCTCAGACAACCAAGCCGTCTTAGCAACATACAGCCATATAATCCTTGATTTTGGGCTACTTTAAGCGCTTGAATTATGTTTCAATATGCCATGGCTTATGCCAATTGCAGCTTGAATTGTGTCCTATTCAACACCGCAAGCTCTGCAGCCATTCATAGCGGCTTACACTCTGCCCAAGAGCCCAGTGTGTACTTCGAAACCTACCCGTTTTCTTGCCACTATCATCACCGCAATCGTTTGTTATAGCCATCATACAGGTTGCAAAGATTACGGCACTCGCATGACACCTCCCACAGAGACAAATGCGAGCTAAAGGTCATCAGTCAAAAGGCTTCAGCCCTTGTTGGGTTTAAGCACCTATAATTCTGTAAAAGTACAACTAGATAGAGAGCACAAAAATGAATTTTGCCGATCGTGATGGTGTCATTTGGTTTGATGGCGAAATGGTTCCTTGGCGTGATGCCCGCATCCACGTACTCACCCACACACTACATTATGGTATGGGTGTTTTTGAAGGCGTGCGTGCGTATCATGCAGGCGAAAAAGGAAGCTGTATATTCAAATTGCAAGAACATACAGACCGCCTCTTCCGTTCTGCCCACATCATGCGTATGGATATGCCATACAGCAAAGACGAGCTCAACGAAGCGCAACGCGCTGTAGTCCGTGAAAACAACCTTGACGAAGCGTACTTGCGCCCAATGGCCTTTTTAGGCTCAGAAGGCATGGGCTTACGCGCAGATGGTTTAAAGACACATGTCATTGTGGCCGCTTGGGATTGGCCCTCTTATATGTCACCAGAAGCCAAAGAGCAGGGTATTAAGATTCGAACATCGAGCTATACCCGTCACCATGTCAATATCACCATGTGTAAAGCCAAGGCCAATGGTAACTACATCAATTCCATGCTGGCACTGCGTGAAGCATTGGATAGCGGCTGCGAAGAAGCATTATTGCTCGACAATGAAGGTTATGTGGCAGAAGGAAGCGGCGAGAACTTTTTCATGGTGCGCGACGGTATTATCTTCACCCCTGAGCTCACTAGCTGTCTTGACGGCATTACCCGCAAAACCATCTTTCAGCTAGCAGATGAATGCGGTTATGAAATCCGTGAAAAACGCATCACACGCGATGAAGTCTACGTTGCCGACGAAGCCTTTTTTACTGGCACCGCAGCCGAAGTCTTACCAATCCGTGAGTACGATGGCCGAGTCATTGGAGAAGGTAAAAGAGGACCTATCACTACTAAGCTTCAGGACTTGTACTTCAAAGCAGTGAAAGGCGAATTGACGCAGCATTCTGATTGGTTAGCGCCGGTTAAATAAGCCAACACGCCTCACTTAAAACTTCTAGTAAATTCCATTCAGCCTAATCTAGCTCTAGATTAGGCAATGTGAAAAGGGCGCAGAGCCAATCAGGCTCCTGCGCCCTTTTTCTTGGCTTCATGCTCAAAAAAACTGAATTAGCCCAAAGCACCCTCCTCCAAATAACTCTCCTTGAGCTATTGATTTATATAGTCTTTTTTATTATTGATTATCATTATCACTGGCAGCAAGTCACAGCATATAAGCTAACATTAAAATGTTAGAAAACTGTGATTTTTTCGCGGGCACTTCTCACTAGGATTACGAGTCACAAAGACCGAATCAACTCAAATATCTTACCTATTCATTAATTTCACAGGCCCTGTTATGAATACGATCAAAATAGCCTCTATTGTTTTGGCCTCCCTCGTACTCGCAAACTGCGGTGGCGGCGGCGGTGGCGGTTCAGAAACCCCCTCATCACAAGCCAGCAGTTCTACACCCCCAA
>CALIUX010000304.1 GCA_938048505.1 uncultured Pseudomonadales bacterium | reverse complement strand
AAATTTAATGCAAAAAAAAGCCCTAGCATAAATGCTAGGGCTTTTTAAAATATGGCTCCGCTTGCTGGGCTCGAACCAGCGACCCAATGATTAACAGTCATTTGCTCTACCAACTGAGCTAAAGCGGATCTATCTCGGTCTTTACCGAAGAGGCGCGCATGTTATCGCTGAGATAAAGCAGTGTCAAGCCTTAAATAAGCATTTGATTCAAAAGGCGAAAAGCACTCGTACAAACGTGTTAATGCCAACTTAAGAGGCAAGACCTATACGCAACACTAATTCCACCCACAAAGCGATGACCATCACAATACCAGCCCAAAAAACGGCCATTCTATGCAATAAGTGGTTATAGCTAATATGAATAACACTATGACAATAGCGTGAAATAACAAAAGCCCACGCTAACCCCAACGGCACCCATGTTGTGGGGGGGTAAATGAGATTAAGCGTTGCAACCGTATAAAACAAGACAGGCAATTCAAATTGATTATTAAAGTTACGTGTTGTTTTTTGAACAATATCCGGCATTTCAGCATTCATTAGCCGGAATGACTTAATGTGGACATCCCCTCTGCGTACCGCCTTAATACGAACCGTAACCGTGATAACGCCAACAACAGCCATCAATATTACCATTGCAAACATTGCTAAAAGCATATCCTTTCTTCCTTCAATTTTTGAGCATTCACTGGGCACAACTTGTTAGCAAGCCCTTACACCCAACGGGCTTACCTTCGCCTATCAGCTTACACTCATTTAGACAGATCAGCGTATGCAGCGAGAGCTATTTGACGCGCTTGCGCATGATCAACAATCGGCTGGGGGTAACTCTGCCCGAGCGTTACGCCCGCCTCGCCTAATATAACTTCACTCGCTAACCAAGGCGAGTGAATATATTTATTGGGCAGCGCTGCAAGCTCTGGCACATACTGGCGAATGTATTCACCTTGCGCATCAAATTTTTGACCTTGAGTAATAGGGTTAAAAATGCGGAAGTATGGCGCAGCATCTGCACCACAACCCGCAACCCACTGCCAGCCAGCAATATTATTCGCAAGGTCTGCATCAACCAGCGTATCCCAAAACCATGCAGCTCCATCACACCAGTGAATACGTAAATGCTTGGTTAGAAAGGAGGCAACGATCATTCTGACACGATTATGCATCCATCCGGTTTGCCATAGCTGTCGCATACCGGCATCCACAATGGGGTAGCCCGTTGTGCCTGTTTGCCAGCGCTTGAGATACGTAGCGTTAGGCAGCCAACTAAAACCTGAAAACTTAGTATTGAAAGGCTTCGCTACGATATGTGGAAAGTGATGTAGCAGGTAACGGCTAAAATCACGCCAAATGAGCTGTCGTAAAAATGCCTCTGCTTCACCCTGAGGCCAATGCTGCTGCACGTGCTGCCAGATACGCCTTGGGCTAATTTCACCAAAATGCAAATGTGCTGATAATTGCGAGGTCATGTCCTCGCTAGGAAAGTCACGCCGCTCAGAATATCTATCCAGACAGGGGGTCGCGGTATTAAGTACCTCTAGCGCACCCTGCTCACCAGGTCGCCAGCGGGCTGAAAAACCTTTTGCCCATTGCGGATGCCAAGGCTGCAAATGACTTCGCTCAAAGCCATCACCCAAATCAACCTGCTGCCACGCTGCATCACTCAGGTTAACCGTTGCTGCAGGCGATTCAATATGCTGCAAGCACGCGCGATAATAAGGTGTAAAGACCTTATAGGGGCCACCCGCTTTGGTTTTGATCAAGTCATGCTGAGTCATGCTCAACCCACCCAAACGGCGGCAAGCAATGCCTTGCTCAGTTGCCCATTCATATAAACGGCGCTGCTGCTGAGCCAAATGAGGCTCAGCGGAGGCACTAAATACTATAGCTTTGCACTGGTAAGCTAATATACGCTGAGTAAACCCATCAAAATCATGGTTACTACACGCTAATACTCCCCCAGTGGCTCGCAGACTATCATTAAAAGCCTTTAAACTATGGGTTAACCACCAACGACCAGCGCCTGTATGTAATGCAGGATTACTGGGATCATCCCAATACCATGGCAATACAGGCTGGTTATAACTTATCGCGGCATTTAATGCTGGATTATCATCAAAGCGCAAATCTTGCGAAAGCCAAAGAAGAGTTGTCATTTAAACCGTACATAATAAAAGTGGGAACTAGAGACTACGCTCTAGACCTAAAAATAGATGATGATTCACAATGCCGTAGACCTTTCTAAGCTTGTCTGCAGGTGCAACGCAACCATCCAGCATCAGGTAATATAGGCCTTTAATCGTCTTTATTGTATTTCGACAAAAAAAACTTCCATATTCTGCAATGAAAAGGTATGGTGTAAACCTACTCATAGATAGGTAAATTTATCTATCGATACAGAAAAATTCCTCACTCATTTAAAAAGGGTAAAACAATGATCGGATATACAACAATTGGTACAAAAGATCTTCCTAAAGCCGAAGAATTCTATGGCGAGCTATTAAGCCTAGTTGGCGGTAAACAAGTTATGGGTCTAGACCGCATCAAGTTTTACGGTACAGATGAAGGCGGCGCGATGCTTGCTATTTGTCTCCCTGCGGACGAAGGCGCTCAAAGCTGTGGTAATGGTCAAATGATCGCTATTCCTGGTGGTTCACCTGAAGGCGCACAAGCTTTGTACAAAAAAGCGATCGAGTTAGGTGCTACATGTGGCGGTGAGCCAGGTCAACGCTTCCCGTTTTTCTATGGTGCGTATGTATACGACCTTGATGGAAACAAGCTCTGCTTCTTCCACATGACTCCAGCATAATAACTCCATCATAGTTATTGTGAATTCCATGATGGCTGTCTTATGTACGGCCATCATGATTTTCTCATCAGCCCAAGACTATTGACGTCAAGACGCCTTCATATCAATTAGATCCTTCCAATATATTAATCATATTCTCAAATAGCCTACCCGATAACCTTCCCTTCAACATACAGCGCCTTATACATAGGCCTTTCAATAAAGCCCCCTAAACAAAAGTCACTTCAATACGCGCCAGATTAATAGAATCTAACTAATTCTAGATAACCCATCAAAAACCAGTAGAATTGTATCAACAGATCAAACAATAAAAGATCGGGGATACAATGAAAAAGTTAATCATCAAACTGCTTATGATGCTTTTTATTGGGCTTGGCATTCTTAACTATTTACTCTATTTAAAAACGGGTAAAAATCCGTTAGCCAGCATCGATTTTTCTCTGCCTAGTATGAGTCCTGTAAATGTCGACAAAATTAAAGACGCATTGCCCGATGTTAAAATACCTGCCATAGGTAAGGATGAAGGTAACCCAACCACCGTTTACAAATGGACAGATAGCAACGGCGTAACACACTACACTCAGGATGAGCCCACAACTCAACC
>CALIUX010000303.1 GCA_938048505.1 uncultured Pseudomonadales bacterium | reverse complement strand
GCTTGTACGACGTCCGATAGCCCAAGTGCTAAAGCGAGTGCAGCTAAAAAGGATTCACCACCGGATAAGGTTGCAGCTGCGCGAGTTTTGCCCGTATGGTTATCTTCAACCAGTAAATCTAACCCCGCAACGCGATTGCCTTTATTTTTATCATGGTTGCGTAATAGACGATACCGTCCTTTACTCATTCTTAATAATCGAACGCTTGCTTCAATTAAGACATCATCAAGCAAAACACCTAATACAAAACGCTGTAAACTGATGCGCTTACCGGTTTTGCCATTAGCACAGTCTGCCAACGTCCCAATTAATGCATAATCCTTGTCGAGCCGATGTAATGATTTTTCTATATCGATAAGCTGTTGGTAAAGCGTTTGCAGTTGATCATCTTGGGTTTTTAATTGTTGCCATGCTGAGCGCTGAGTTTGATAGTCGTTTTGCTGCTGGTTCAATGCTTTTTGTAATTGCTCTAAGTCGGGGCGCGTTTGACCTGCGATACTTTCATCAAGCGTTGCCAATATAGTCATGTTTTGTTGATGGTTTTGCTTAAATTGGTCAATTAGCGCCTGAAGGTGCGTTTGCTCATCCATTGATAAGACTGCCGTAAGGCAAGCTGCTTCTGCCTCAAAGCCTGCGCCCTGCCAAGCAGATTGCCACGCATGGTTGGCTTGATTTAAATCGTCTAAACATTCTTTTTCTCGCAGTATTTCTGCTTGTTGGCGTTCTTTTTTTTGTGCCAGCGCCGTTTGACTGTCGATGACATGCTTGCGCGCAGCATCTGCTTCTTTTTCGATTTGCTCAATCTCTTGCGCCAACGATAATAAAGATTTCTCTAAGTAGCCTGCTTGCCTCCAATCTGCGGGAATAGATTCTTCAAAAAATCGCTCTTTTAAATGTTGGTATCGGTCATTAATAATCGCTAAGCCTTGATCTGCCTCTGCTTTTTTTGAGTCAATATCGGCTAGCTGGGTAGCATAATTTGCATGCTGATTTTCGTTTTCAGTAATGCGTGCTTGAATGACTTCAAGTGTGGGTTCTTTTTGTTTGAGCTCCTCTACTTGAAGGCTGATTGATCTTTCGTGCTGTGCGAGCGTTTCTTGTGATACCGAGGTATCAATGACAATCGCTTGATGTTGTTCAGATAATGATGTGATTGTCGATTGCAGTGCTGCAAAGTCATTGCGAGCATTTTGTAAGTGATCTAATAACGCCTGCGATATTGCTCTAGCCTGATCAACTGCTGATTTATCGATTAGATTGTGAATGTTGCTATTAGCTGGATTGGGGTGTTCTGTGGCACCGCAGACTGGACAGGGCGCATCCTCCTGTAAGGCTTGCGCTAAAATAGCGGCTTGCTGTGTATGCCATGTCAACTCAAGTGTTTGAGCATATTGATTTTTTTCTTCATAGTTGAGCTTAAGGCGCTTTCCTTCTTGCTCTAAACGTTCTAATGCCGTTTTTTGAGTTTTAATTTTATGTAAAAGTGTTGTGCTTTTTTCATAGTCAGCCAATGTATTACGTAAGCTACTTTGCTGTTGTTGCAGAGCAGGGAGTGTCAGTAGTGCTGCTGTTATGGCGGATTTTTGTGCCGTTAAATCAGAAAGCTGATTGGTGGTCGTTTCATATGCTCGCGAGACTTGGCGATGTTGCTGGCTTAAATCGTGGGCCGCGTTCTGCGCATTTTGGAGCTGACTCTCTAACTGATCAAATTCATCTCGTTGGGGTTTAAATACTTCTAATTTATGCCGTAATGCTTGTTTGTCGGGAATCGTTATCAGCTGATGCTCTTTTTCCTGTTGTATCGCTTGGCAGCGTTTAGAGTCTGCTTCTTGTGCATCAACAGCGATATTAGCGGCCTGCATCTTTTGTTGTTGTGCAATATGCGCCGCCTGCACTTTTTGTATGGCGGTATACAAATTATATATTGCATTCGCTTGATGAGATTGAGCTAGCTTAGTTTCATGCCCTTGGATATGCTCTTTTTGATTATCCAGTTCTTTTAATGTTTTTTGAGCTGCATCTCGTTTGATAAAGTCAGCATCTAAGCGCTTTTTTTGTTCGAATTCGATATTGCTGTTGTTTAGCTTTTCTTGTGCTTGATCTAATATTTTTTGTTCGAGGCCTAATGCATCCTGAGTCTGTTGGAGTTGGCTCTTTAGTGCATCAATATCGGGTAGGTTATGGCTATTTAATAAGTCTATTTTATTTAATGTTAATCGCTTTTGTTCCGACTCTATAATTTTTGCATCATCTTTGAGTTTATCTTCTATTTTTTTATAAATATGCGTTTGAAAAAGCGCGCTGAATATTTTTTCTCTTTCGTTTGAATCAGCTAGCAAAAAATCTCTGAATTTTCCTTGTGGCAGCACCATTACTTGTCGAAACTGTTCGGCATTTAACCCAATGAGCTGTTGAATATGGTGGTCGACTTGTTTTGCACTTTTAGAAAAGAGCAGATGTTCTTCTTGCCCGTCATATTCCCATAGGTAGGCTTCAGTTTGTTTTAATGTCGTGCCTTCACCACGGGCTTTGGGTCTTTCTTGCTGGGGCAAACGCTGCACTTTATAGCGCTTTTTTTTGAGTTCAAAGAGAAACGTAATATCCGTTAGTGTCTCGCCGCTCGCATGGTCGCAGCGCATTTGTTGTGCATCACGTTCAACAATGCTGGTTTTGCCATAAAGTGCAAAACACATGGCATCCAGTAAAGTACTTTTCCCTGAGCCAGTAGCGCCATTAATAAGAAATAACGGGGAATCGCCTAAAATGCTGAAATCTAATGTTTGTTTTTTAGCAAATGGGCCAAAGGCTTGCAGTGTGAGGCTAATTGGTTTCATTGAGTCTCTTCTGAAGTTTGTTGATGTAAGTCATTCAACAACGTTTGCAGATATTTTTTTTGTGAGGCATCGAGCGGCTCGCCAGTGATTTCTTGAAAAAAATCCCCAAACATAGCTTGTTCGTCTTTTTGTATTGCCGTAGCGGTATTCTTTGTTTTGTCTGTTTGGTGGGCAATGTGTAAGTAATCTTTTTCTAGCTGTAGAACATTAGGGTAATGTGCACGCAATTTGCTCATTGCATCTAAAATGGCGTGTTTATCGGTTAAGGTAATCGCTAAAAAGTCATCGCTGTGCGGGTCATGTGTGGCTTGGGTAATGAGCTCATCAAGCGTGCCGCGTATTGATCGCATTCTTTTGAGTGGTTTCAGGGGCAGGAGTGTGATCTCAGCAGGTTTATCTTGAGTCAGTGTCACTAAGGTGGCGCTTTTATTATGGTGCTCCTCAGAAAAGCTGTATTGCATGGGTGAGCCGCTATAACGAATATGCTCGTAGCCTCTTTTTTGCTGACCGTGAAGATGACCGAGTGCCACATAATCAAATGTGGTCATTGGGCTGGCGCTAACACGATCGATACCCCCAATAGCCAGTGGTCTTTCTGAGTCACAGGCTTCTGCGCCATCCACAAAACAATGGCTTAAAAGCACATTAAAATCCGCATTTGATGGACATTCGATAATGCGATTCACTAACAATGTATGTGCTGCATCAAACGTTTTGACTGGCTCATCATATAACGCTCTGACCGCTTCAGGGGTGTGGTAAGGAATACCATAAATGGCCGCTGTTTCTTGACCTTTTTCTCCTTCTGCTGTGAGCATGATGGCTTGATGGCTGTCTTCTAAGCTATGCATGATGTGCAAGTTTTGATTAGCAAGCTGCCTCGCACCAAATGCTAAGCGTTCGGCACTGTCATGGTTACCGCTGATTAAAATAACCGGAATGTCATGCACTTGCGTGAGTTCATGTAATGTCTCATCAAGCAGTGCTATGGCGGGTGCAGGCGGGATGGCTCGGTCAAAGATATCTCCGGCAATCAGTACACTGTCGACTTTATGCTCAACGGCATAAGCTGTTATTTGAGCCAAGACGATACGTTGATCATCCAGTAAAGAAACATTATGGAAGAAGCGTCCAAGGTGCCAATCTGAAGTGTGCAGCAATTTCATCAATGTATAACTTGTTTGTGTGGGGGTATAAGAAGTGTGAATGACAATCAGATTTTAGCAATTTAAAAGTGCCGTGATACGATCAACGCTCCATGCTCTTTCGACTTCTTCAGCTAAATAATCTAATTGTGCGTTACGGTAAGCGGCAATATCAAAATCACTTTCTACAGAAAACCCTGCCCATTCTAATAAATCGTTTAAAAAGTCTGTATTGTCTAACACGCCATGTAGGTAAGTGCCTTTTACACAGTCATCAGCGCTTTGTGCGCCTTCTTTTTGTGCCTCTTTTAGGGTGCTTGCCCTCATTTTAAAGAGTGGCTTATCGCAGTCTGGGCCTTGAGAGGTACCTGCATGAATTTCATAGCCTTTAATGTCTGACTGTGTTGTTAGACATATCCCCTCAACATTGCGCAAGGTCTTGTGGGCTTGTAACTGCGTATCGATAGCAAGCCAACCGAGTCCGTTACTGCTTGAGCCAGCATCACCTTCTACGCCATGTGGGTCACTAATCGTTTGGCCTAACATTTGGTATCCACCGCAAATACCAAACAACTTGCCGCCATAGCGTAGATGCTTTTCCAGTGCACTTTCAAAATGTTGTTGGCGTAACCACGCTAAATCACTTTGAACATTTTTACTGCCAGGTAAAATAACTAAATCACAGGCTGCAATATCATGGGGTGTTTTGGCAAAAACCAATTCCACATTAGGGTGTAAGCGTAAAACATCAAAATCTGTATGGTTCGAAATACGCGGATAAGTAATGACTGCAACACGAAGGTTATTTGAGCCCGTAGTATTTTGAGCGGTCGCTACGGCATCTTCGGCTTCAATATATAAATTGGGAATAAATGGAATTACCGCTAAAATCGGCACGCCCGTTTTTTTGTAAAGCCATTCATTGGCTGGGGCTAATAAACTTTCATCACCTCTAAACTGGTTAATAATGAATCCTTTCACCCGTTTTTTTTCACTATCACTTAAGCACATATAGGTGCCAAGCAAGTGTGCATAGGCGCCGCCACGATGAATATCCGTGACGATTACAACGGGGCAATCAACGGCTTCGGCAAAGCCCATATTGGCAATGTCACCTGCCCGTAAATTCACTTCTGCAGGGCTACCTGCGCCTTCAACAATGATTGCATCGTATTGCTTACTGAGGCGTTGGTGCGCAGCCAATACATGCTCAAAGAGCTCGGCTTTTTTATCGTTAAAGCGCCATGCTTCAAGATGACCAATCGCTTTACCCAATAAAATGACTTGCGCACCTTTATCACTGTTGGGCTTGAGTAACACAGGGTTCATATCCACGTGGGGCGCTAGCCCGCATGCCATGGCTTGAACGGCTTGTGCTCGGCCTATCTCGCCACCATCTGCCGTGACGGCGCTATTGAGCGCCATATTTTGTGGCTTAAACGGCGCAACGCGCATACCGTGTTTAACTAAAATGCGTGCAATTGCCGCAACAAGAATACTTTTACCGGCATCAGAGGTTGTGCCTTGTACCATGAGTGTTGAAGGGTTTTTCATAAACGCCAATTGTAGAAGCCATCGGTTCAGAGTGAATACGTGGCCAATATACACAAATGCTAAGGTGAGTCACGGTAAAA
>CALIUX010000302.1 GCA_938048505.1 uncultured Pseudomonadales bacterium | reverse complement strand
AAAATAATAAGAAAACAAATAATTAAACTGAAGCGATAACTATGTTCTCTGTGATAGTTTTTAGAGTTAAAACTCTAAAAAGCGTCAAAGAGATTATGCAACGATAAATAACACCGGATAGACATGCTTGAGATAAACAATTTTTATCATCTAATAATTCTTTAAAGAGAAAACTCTCAATAAAAAATCAAAAGACTCACATTTCTATCGCGTTAAATTGCAATGTTACAACTTCGCAATCCGTCTTGTTAAAGAACTTAACTCTGCTTGAGAGCTAGTTTTTCTGCGCTTTCAGCAACTTGTTTATGTCGCTGACCGCGTCTGAGGTGGCGCATAATACGCCCTTTAGAATTTGAGTCAATACTTTTTTTGAAAAAAAATCTATTAGCGCGATCTAGAAGAACAAGAGCCAGATAATCAAACCAAACAGCAGGTACTTCAAAAGGTAATACAGCGGCTTACTGCGAGACTTGATTCGCTTACCCAGCTGACGCACGCCATAAACCTTACCAAAGAATTTATTGATGCCGCCCACTTTATCGCCTGGCGCATTACTCGATACAGCAGCCCCCATCACAATGCGTGAGAAGAGCGCATTAAACCAGCGAACGGGTGGAAACCATATCGGCCTAACCACATCGCAAAACAATACAATCCGCTGCTTTTCAGTTTCGTTCTTAGCGTAATGGATATAAGTCTCATCAAACATCACAGACTGGCCGTCATGCCATGTATAGCGCTCACCATCCACATAAATGGAGCAGCCCTCTTCGCCGGGTGCAGTCAACGCAAGATGGTACCTCAGTGAGCCCGCGTAAGGATCTCTATGTTTTTGCAATTGAGCCCCAGGCGGTAAAGATGCGAACATTGCCGCCTTGATTGACGGGACCTGCTTGAGCAACTCAACAGTTTTTGGGCAGGATTGGTTAGCAGAAACCAAGTCATTACCGTACCACTTGAGGTAGAAACGTTTCCACCCAGTGCGAAAGAAGGAGTTGAACCCAACATCATCAAGGTTCTGAGAGGCGATGATCTTTTGCTGCTCCTGAAGCGCTAACGCCTCAGCACGAATCACCTCCCAGTTATCATCCAGCACTTTAAGCTCTGGATAATCTTGTGTATCTAAATAAGGCTTCGCTGGAGCACTTGAAAAACAATAAAGCAAGCAGTTGACTGGCGCGAGAATTGTTGAGTGATCAAACAATTGTCGCGAAAAACGCAGGCGCACCTTTCCACGAAAATGAACGTAAGCCCCGCAGAGCGCAAACACCAAAATAACCCAAACGCCACCGGGCGGCATCATATCTGACACGACACTTTCCACTTAGTATTAAACCGGGTGCCGATTCTACCAGCAAATCCGTCTGAAAGGGCTGATGAAAGCGCTCAAGCTAGGTCAACTCACGATTAAACTCATCACATTAGGTCACTTGGCTTTATGAGGCACACCAAATCGCCTCTGATAAAGGTGAGTATTGAGCTCCTTAACCGCGTCTACTAATGGCATATAAGGAGTATCGACAATGCTCACAAAGCCAACATTATAATTTTCACCATCGTATGCGCGTCCTGTTAGAGGAGAGTCAATATACTGAAACCAATGCGTGCCAACAAAATACGGGTTATCCAATGCACTGTAGACATAATCTTGATATTTTTTCCCACGATCAGATTGTGATTCGGCATGAATCAAACCAGGGTTAAGCAAACCAGAGTCCATCGCTCCATTATGGAATTCACCAATAATACTGGGCATATCTAATTCATCCAAGAAATCCCAAAAGGTGTCACTAATGCCTTCGCGATAATAGTTATAGCTCATCACATCAACATACTGTGCAGCCGCTTTACGCACCTCCGGCGTCATAGCCCAGTGCGCGAAGCGAGGCCCCAAGTACATATGATTAGGCATGTGCTGCGCCATTGCTGCATCGACTTTCTTAAAGTAAGCATCGGCGTAATCAAACAATAAGGCTGACAAATCCTCAACGAGCGCGTCATTAAATGCCAGCAGCTTAACGCCCTTTGCGAACGCTTGCCATGAAACGAACTTTGCATCCCACGCATCATTTAACTTTTGAATATCAGTGTACTTTGCCTGTAACGTTTTTAGAAACCTGGCTTTCAGGGGGCTGTGTTGCGCATCCAGTGCCAATGCATTAATCGGAATACCGTACTGCCCCTCAATGCTCCCCATACTTCCCCAGCTTTTTTCATTATCGACAAACACCCCAACACACCAAGGACTATTTTGCACTTCACGAGCAATTTGGCTTACGGTTGCCTCAACACGCGCATCAAAAACAGGGTCAAAGGGATCTGGCATAGGCCCCCAATAATCATTTCCACTACTTACGGTTTTGAAGTCACCAATAACCCAGCCATTGGCAAAATAGGGCAAGCGGTCCATTTGGTAGAAGCTCGGATCAACCCAATTACCAAATGAGGTAAAACCCCAAGTATGCATACGATCAATAGTGACATCGCGCCATTTAGCCATCAATTCATCGGTATCGTGCGTTTTATACTTTCGCGCGAGATTGGCTTTGTAAAAGCTATAGGTTTCACCACGCTCAATCGCGCCGAGGTGAACTTCGCGACGATAGCCATAGTGAGCTGCTTCAGGTTGATCATAATCGGGAAGCCAATTAAACATGTTTGCTCGTAAAGGTGAGCTCACTTGACGGCTCGACCAAGCTTGCTCGGGCACGCGATTCAAACCAATCGAGTCTTCTGGCGTATGATCACCTACTTTGCGCTCCTCAATCAATGCATGATCAAAGTCATACCCTGTAATAGTTGAGGTATTAGCCATGCGAATGTTCGCAATACCATTGGAGAAAAACAAATATCCTTCCGGGTCAACTAACGACCAACGCCCTTGGTATTTTTCGGTACGGTAAAAGCCCGTAGCCTTTAATTTAGGGCCATCTACCCAACCATTAAACTTCGACCGCCCTGCAATGGGCTTATGACGCAAAGAAGCGAGCTCTTTTTTCGTCATTTTATCTAACTGCTTATCGCTTATCACTTTATTAGGAAAGTCGAGCTTAGCATTCTGCCCATACTTATCTACAAGACCGGTTAAATGCTGTGAATCAAATTGGTTGGGACTCAGTGCACGAACGTTATCAATGATGAGCTGCTTATCTTCAAGTACATCAAAAACGCGAAAACTGATTTGAGTAATACCACTGACATCCAATACCTTTTTACCGCCCCGCCAAATCACAGGCTGATAACCGCTTTGCCAACTGGGAGGATTATTGCGAATACCGGTATTAACTTCTAACGTGGGCACATTTAATTCAATCAGGTAAGTTTCGCTGGAATTAGCCGGAATGCCTACATTTCGAAGTTGGAAATCACCCTGCTTGTCATAGGTATAAACATATAAGTGGGTAGAGCTGTTAGTTGGGTTAGCAATATCAATCGCCACAGCCACCGTATCCCAGTGCGACCAGTCCCAGGGCTTAGCGGGCTGAAGCGCAAAGTGAGACTGGCTAACAGAAGCCGAGTCTAGATGAATATTCAAAGCATGGCCCTTTGCATGCTTTATTCGACTAGCACGACCATGACTTAGCTTAACGGATTCAGCATCGCTGACTGCTTCAAAATCGAGCAAATTTATTGTTGCGATACCTTCTACTGCTACACGTGAAGAAGCTCCCAATAACTCGTTATTTGGCAGTTGCTCTGATGTCGAAGTATGCAGTGAGCATGATGTACCGAGCAGACAAAAAAGAGATGAAGGCAAAAAGCGCTTCAATAAAGAAAATAATGAAGTAAAAGTCGTCATAATCAACAGAGTTCTTAATAATGAAATTTTTATTAGTGTCACAAATTGGGTTGATAGCTGAATAGCACCAACCCGAGAAAACAAATATGAGGCTTTTTACAAGGCTTCTGTTAATCAGACGCTTCGTTATATTGCATCAAATGAAGGATTTGATGCCGCGCCAAAGCCCGGTTAAAAATGAAGACCTCATCTAAACCACCTCGAAAGAAGCGGCGAGGGTAAGAGGCTTTAACCTCCCCAGAAAAAGCAAGATTACGCCCCATCATCAAGGGTTTTGATTGAGGGTGATTCAGCTGAGTATTTACTCTAGCGATAGACTTATTCGTACTGCGCTCCAAGCGGCCATCGACATACATTAAAATATGCGTTGATAAATCCGCTTCTTCACCGCCAAAGAGTACGATTGCAATGTGGTGCCACTGATCATCACGCAAATCAGTTGTACCGACAATTTCACCCATATTCGTCCCAACACGTATACGCCCTAATGGGCCACTTTGAGATAATGGATTGGGTGAGATTTGCCAAGCAGATAACACGTCAGATAGACCCCAACTTAAAATACCAAAGCCTTCTTCTACAGAAAAATCAGAGGGCACTTTCACCCAGAAGGCGACTGTTCGGGGTTTATTCTCACCCACTCCCGGAAAACTTGTTTCAAGCCAAGCCTGCTTACCATCAAAAAAAACCGCATGACCAAAAGGGCCTGCAATCATATTCGGGCCAGCTCGACCACTGAGTGACTTCTTATTAGCAGGATAACAAACGCCTTGAATACCAGGTCCATTGCAGGGGAAGGCGTCAGGCTCTTCAACATCAAAAGACCAATGCAAGTAATCTGGTGTACCTTCTTTTAAACCAGGCAGTGCACGCATAAAGCGCTCGGGCTGACTTTCGATTTGAGCAACTTGTTGCTGCAAATCGAACGCTCGGGCCTGATTTTGAATAAGGTGTTCATAATGGTCGTCCTTACCGGCACGCACTTTGATTTCGCCATCAATTACATGCACTTGCGATTCACCGCTATCGGCCACACTTACGCCAAACTCCGTCCCCAAATCGATAATTTCTGAGCTAGGTGTATCAACACTAAAGCCCGTAGCATTTTCGGGAACACGCGCAACCAACTTGCCTTGCGTTAACGCAATATGATCAGCTGAATAGAACTCAACTCTTGCAGGGCCTTCGAGTAATAACACGACATCGTTCGTTAACGTTACCTCAACAAAACCTTGCCCCATAACAAAAGAACCATGATTAATCGCCTGCCCAGCTTTTACTGAAGACTCAACGAGCCCCGTTATGTTACTAACTGATCCCAATACCCTATCATTCGATGTAAGCTGCGGAGACAAAAACCAGAATGAGACAAAGATCAACCCCATACACGCAGCACTCGCTAACCAGCCTCCCCAAGAGTGATGACCTGCTTTCGATACTGCTTTTTGATAATCACTCTCGGAGTAATCAGGATCGTTATTATCTTCTAATAAATCCAATACACCGTTAGTAAAACCTTCAGCACTGCGACCCGCAACAGCCGCCTTCAATTGACGATTAATCACTTGCTGACGAGCTAGTTCTTCTCGCAGATCAGGCTTATCATGTAGCAACGCTAAAAGCTCTCCAGCGACGTCTTTCCCTGCGAGATAATCCGCTATTAACTGCTCTTCTTTAAAGGTCATACATCACCCCTTTTGAGATATCGCCTGATACAATCACCCAACACATTCCGACAGCGATGCAAACGCATCGTAATTGTTGAGTGCTTAACCTGATAATGACTCGCTAATGATTTCACACTCATATCTTCCGCATAGTGTTTACGCATAAGCACCTGCGCATCATGTTTAAGCTTAAGAAGGCAAGCACGTAACGCCGTGAGACTATATTCATACTCATCGTTAGTCTGCTCAATTGCACCATCAATGAGCTGCGTGAGAGCTTCATGATCTTCGGTTTGCATGCGTCGGTGCTTTCGATGATGATTTCGCAGTAAGTTATGAGCGATCCCTGTAACCCAACTCCGAAAAGCCGCTGATTCTTTGAGCTCAGGCAACTTTCTATACGCGAGCAAGAAGGCCTCTTGAGCAATATCATCAACATCCTGCGGCCACTGACAACGGCTCGCAACAAAACCGCGAACATAATCTTGATGCTTATGTATCAGTGAGGCAAAGGCATTCCTGTCTCCATTCTGAGCAGATTGCACTAAGTCTAGTGATGTTGAAAGTTCAGCCATAAGCAGTCTAAACGAGTCTATAACCTTTTGATTTTGGCGAGAGAGATTTAATCAATACACACTTAAATAAATAATGTATGGAGCACACTACTTACGGGTTTATGACTTGGTGTGACAACAAAAGGCTTTGACACATTTATATTCGTGATACCGCTGAACATGAAAGGACATAGCGACAAAAATGTAAAAAATAAGGCTATATGCTTCATATTTAACGTGTCAGTTTAGACGCAAGCGACACAAATCACCAATAGCGTACTTACAAGCCAATGCTATGATTTGAAACGGCTTTGTAAAACGCTCCAACAACCCACTAAATTTTTTCACGCCTAAAATAAGAATAGACGTTATAACGCCTATCGAGGATAGCCTTTAGATGAAACACTACCTTATAATCTTCGCCTTACTCTCAAGCCCCCTATCAGCTCAAGAACCGTTACTGGACTTATCAAAATGGAAACTACAGTGGAGTGATGAGTTTGACTACCCAGATTCACAGCTCGATAAAAACTGGATTTCACAGAACGGTCATACCGAGAACCCTTGGGTTTTAAGTAGCCGCTGGCGCGAAAATGCCGTTGTACGCGATGGCGTACTCGAACTTCTCAGCAAAAAAGAACAGCGTGCTGATGACCAACCTTGGACAACAGGTAATGTATGGAGCAAACGAACTTTTGGCTATGGTTACTTCGAAGCGCGCTATAAATATGCAGGCGCTTATGGCACAAACAATTCGTTTTGGATGTGGCCCAAACAAGGTGTCACTGATGATCAAAAAGCCTGTGAGATCGACATTAACGAAGGTCACTATCCCAATATTATCAATACCAACGTGCACAACTGGACCGATACCTACACGCTACCCAACGGTCGCGTTACGCATGACGATGATCAACTACATCACACCCTAGATGGCAACCCTGAGCATAACATCAAGTTAAGCAAGCCGATCAAAACCACAAAAATACGCTTAACATCCAATAACCCTGCATCCATTCATATCAGTGAATTTCGCGTTTTAGCGCCAGCTAAAAACTACCCTTCTGCGAATGAAAAGCTCAGCGATACCCACCTAAACCACGCTCGCGCTGAAAATACCACATTACGTACCAACGGTTTATTTGACAAACTCCCCTCGCAAGAAGCGTTCGCCATTGATGGTCGCCTCGATACACGCTGGGTCTCGAAAAAGCATGGTCCAAAATGGCTTGAATTGAGCTGGCCAGAGGCCAAAGAGATTGGAGCCATTCAGTTCATGAACGGCTGGGCACAAGAATTTGGCGCATCAAAAGGTCAATATCGTAACTTAATCAGCGACTATAACGTTGAGTATTACGATGGCCAAAAATGGAACAACATAGCAAGCTACGATGCGGCCAACATCTCAAATTACGCAAAAGAATGGCATACATATGGTATGGCTTGGGATGAAGACTATTTTCACTTTTATTTAGATGGCAAGCTTTATTACAGCATGCGCAACAATGTGTGCTTTAGCGAACAGACACTTCTATTTAGCTTAGCTATTTTAAAAGCCGATATTGCTGGCCCAGTTGCGGACAATATTGACGGCACCAGCATGAAAATAGACTACGTTCGTTATTACACAAGCAAATAGTGCTCTAAATATCATTGGGTTGTGAGCACTGACATGAAATAAATATCATAGAAGTGCAACAACCCTAAATATCATGATAAAAATTACAACAATAAAAAGTCTATCTCATGGGAATCATTGATCTTAGTGTTATTACGGTTTTTACGCTGTTAGTGTTAGCTTGTGGCTTGAGCTTTTCGGGTTCAGGAAAAAACATGAGCAGCTTTTTTGCCGCTGGCGGCGCTCTGCCTTGGTGGATGAGCGGGCTATCTTTGTTTATGAGTTTCTTTTCATCTGGAACGTTTGTTACTTGGGGTTCCATTGCCTATAGCGATGGCTTAGTTGCTATTACCATACAGTGGACAATGGCAATTTCGGGGATTATTGTCGGCTTGTATATTGCACCACGCTGGAATAAGACCAAAGCCTTAACCGCATCACAGTACATTAAAGAGCGCTTAGGCAAACCCGTACAAAAAACCTACACCTACATTTTATTATTGATTGGTAGCTTTTCCACAGGTGCTTTTTTATATCCTGTCGCAAAAATTGTCGAAGTTAGCACTGGCATTCCTTTTACTTATAGCATTTTTATTTTGGGCGCGGTTATTTTAGCCTATACCGCTGTAGGTGGATTATGGGCGGTTGTCGTAACCGATATTTTACAGTTTGTGGTGCTCACGGCTGCCGTCATTATTGTTGTGCCACTTGCACTGGATAGAGTGGGCGGTATGGGGGAATTTATTCAACAAGCCCCAGATGACTTTTTTACACCTATCGGCGGTGACTATACCTGGACGTTTATTGTTGCCTTTGGGTTATATAATCTTTTTTTGATTGCAGGCAATTGGCCATACATCCAACGTTACACATCTGTAGCAACACCCAAAGAGGCCAAAAAAGTTGGCTTGCTATTTGGCGCTCTGTATTTTGTGAGCCCAATTATTTGGATGCTGCCGCCAATGATTTATCGTGTCTTAAACCCAGATTTGAGTGGCATGGCAGATGAAGGCGCCTATTTGTTGATCTGCAAAGAAATTTTGCCCGTTGGCATGCTCGGCTTGATGCTCGGCGCAATGATTTTTGCCACTTCAAGCTCAGTGAATACCTCCCTAAACTTATTTTCAGGGGTCATTGCAAATGATATCTACAAAAACTTCAAGCCAGAAGCCTCAGAAAAAGCATTAGTCAACGTTGGGCGTTTAGCGACTATTGCACTAGGGCTAATGACGATTGCAGTCGCACTATTCATTCCTAAAATGGGCGGCATTGTATCGTTCGTTTTTACAATTGCCGCAATGACCGGTGGCGCACTTTTTTTACCGCCTATTTGGGCTTTATTTTCAAAGTATCAAACAGGTGCCAGCCTATTAAGCGTTTCAATTATCACTTTACTGGTTAACAGTATTTTTAAATTTGTCACACCCTATGTTTGGGATTTTTCGCTCGATAGAGAAGCCGAGACATTGCTCGGTATAGGTCTACCTATTTTATTACTCGCCTCGTTTGAAATCTTTGC
>CALIUX010000301.1 GCA_938048505.1 uncultured Pseudomonadales bacterium | reverse complement strand
CATCTTTAGTAGGCAGGCGCGGCATTATTGCAATGGAAAGACTAGTTGGCATGCTATTGATTATGGTTTCAGCCCAAATGTTTATTGATAGCATTGGTCTGATACTCAACACTTGGAATATAACAACCATCACTAATTAATCACTTAAGATTAAAAAATAAGTAGCTACTAATTTAAAATTTTTCAATCAGCAGCTACTAAATTAACCAAAAAATTCAAATTAAATAAGATGTTACATTATTAAAAAATCAGCTATTTAGAGCACGCCAAAAATGATTCTTTTGGGTTTAACAACTGCTGGTGATGTGGATCAGTCGTATTCAAAAAACGCTCTTTATTTGCAGAACTGATTTTTTCTTTAGCCATAACATCGGCAATTACAGATGTTGGCAAACCGCTTTCTTCAGATCGCTTATAGATCTTCGATAAAGTACTCGCAATGCCAACAACTCGATCATTCACAGCTTGAACATTAGAAGCCCCCATACCAGCATCAATAATACCACCTGCATTGATAATAAAATCGGGAGCATATAGTACATTTTTATCCTGTAGCTTTTGACCTAACTCTTCAGAAGACAATTGATTATTAGCAGCACCAGCGACAATAGCAACATCCAATTGATCAACCGTAACATCATTTATAGCACCCCCCAACGCGCAAGGGCAAAATATGTCGGCTGACTTTTGAATAATATCTTCTTTACTTAAAGCAACAACACCCAACTCAGCAACTGCTTCATTTTGGCGGGAGGCAATCGCATCATAAACATAGACATTTGCTCCTGCTTCGACTAAATGCCTTGCAATTCTAAAACCGACATTTCCAACACCCTGTATATTGACACGCAGCCCTTTCAAACTATCTCTACCAAATTTGTGAAGTACACTAGCTTGAATACCCATTAAAGTACCATAAGCTGTAGCGGGCGAAGGATCACCGTAATTTTGCGGCCACAAGCACCCTTCTTTTTCCTTAGTACCAGCAACATAAGGCGTATAAAGTTGCATGATTTTTATATCTCTTACGCTTGTGCCAGAATCTTCAGCAGCAATGTATCGCCCACCAAGTGTGTTAACAGCGCTCGCCATAGCTTTTAAAAGATCATGACTTTTATGCTTCGCAGGATCGCCAATAATCACTGACTTACCGCCACCTATAGGCAACCCCGCCATAGCACATTTATAGCTCATCCCTTCTGATAAACGTAAGGCATCATCTAATGCATCTTCAAAATTAGGGTAATGCCACATCCTACATCCCCCCATCGCCATGCCAAGAGAAGTGTCGTGAATTGCAATAATTGCTTTTAGGCCACTATCACTATCTTCAAAATAATGCACTTCTTCATGATCAGAAGTTATGTCTATTATTTCATGCTTCATAGGTATATTTCTCTTACTTAAAAGGAATGATAAAAATAAAAATTTATATTAGTTAAAAGAAATGATTAATATAAATTTTTAGAATTGACGAAATGCTTTATAAATTAGTGATAGCCACACCACCACACACCACTAAAACAGCCAAAAATGTTATAAAATCTAATGGCTCACCAAGGAAAAGGGTGCTCATTACTACGACTAAGGCAGGTGTTAATGAGCTCAGCGCTGTCGTTTTTTGTGATCCTAGCTTAGAGATAGAAAAAACATAACAATATGATGCAATAACACCAACAAATAATCCTTGAACAAGGGCAATCAACAGATAATCCTTTATAATATTTGGTGACAATAAGTATGAAAAATCAATTTCATAAACCCCTAAAATATAAAAAAACACCAAAACAAAGCATGAAAAACTACTAAATAAACCTGCAGCAGCAAAAGGGGGAATGCGACTTTCACACACTGCAACAGTATACAAACCCCACAAAAAACTAGCAAAAAGATAAAAGATGTAACCTTTCAACAACTCAATATCGTTCGATAAGATAACGGTCGGTATTACTAAAAAAACAACTCCAATAGTAATGCAAAGTATACCAAGAAAGTATTTCCGGGATAATGTTTTTCCTGATAAAAAATAATTAATCAAAGCAACAAATAAAGGAAAAGTACCTGGAACTAAAATCCCCGCATGTGATGCAGGTGAAAATTTCATACCCCAGGCAACAAAAAATAAGAATGGAAAACCAGCTCCCATACAAATGCATATTAGATGCCATGGTTTAGCTCGAAAAACAACATGGCGAAATGTATAAGTGAAATAGCTGAAAACGACACAAGGTAACCCATACCGCAAAAAAGCCAAGTCAAATAACGATAATGATAGGCCAATACCAAACTTCATAGATATTATCCAGCTTGCCCACAATATGACTGTAATGCCTACCGCTGACAACCCTAATAGTTTATTACTAGGGTAACAATTTGTTTTATAAGATATAAAGCTGGTAAGAAATAGCATTGCATATAACATCCAAATCTGACGACTCAATATGAATATGGTACCTCCTATATAATGAGAATGTCTTTGCGGTTTTGCATGAGATATTCGTCTTAATTAGCAATATATTCTAAACAAAGCACTTACTATAAATAGTCTATGCTTCTGGAGGAGTAATGACCGTAGATACTACAGATATTAAAATATTAAGGGCCCTACAAAGCAATGGCAGGCTAACAAACATACAAATTTCAGAAATGATCCATCTATCACCCTCGCCATGTCATCGCCGCATTAAAAATTTAGAAAATTCAGGCTTAATAACAAACTATAGAGCCATAATATCTCGAGAGAGAGTTGGGTTACCCATTACGGTTTTTGCCGACATATCCCTTGAAAACAATAAAGAGGAAGCCAGCATTGCTTTTGAAAAAGGCATTCAAAAAATTAACACTGTAATTTCTTGTTATTTAGTATCAGGCATTGCTGACTATCGATTAGAGATTGTAGCAAGTGATCTTGAAAGCTATGAAAAGACTTTAAAACAAATACAAAGACTTCCTGTAGTTGGTGAAATAAATAGCAATTTCTCTATAAGAACAGTTAAAAGCGCAGAGCCTTTACCACTCTAAAGAATAATCTATACATTTAGTCATCCCTAATTTTTAAAAGAGCAATGTATGTTAATCGGCATTCCAAAAGAAATTAAAAGCGAAGAATACCGTGTTGGCCTAACACCATCCAGCGTCTTTGAACTCAAACAATCAGGCCACCAAATATTAGTAGAGTCTTCAGCGGGAGAAGCTATCGGCTTTACAGATAAAGAATACCAGCAAGCAGGAGCAGATATCGCAGACAACTCTGATGAAATATTCTCATCTTCTGAGATGATCATTAAAGTCAAAGAACCTCAACTTAAAGAGTGCTTAAAATTACGCCCCGAGCAAATACTTTACACTTACCTACACTTAGCACCAGATCCACAGCAGGCTCAGCTACTAATAGACTCAGGGGCCACTTGCATTGCATATGAAACTGTTACAGATGGCTTAGCTGGGCTGCCATTACTCGCTCCCATGTCAGAAGTAGCGGGAAGAATATCTATTCAAGCAGGCGCGCACCACCTTGAAAAAAGCCAAGGTGGTTTAGGCATGTTACTCGGTGGCGTACCTGGTGTTGCACCAGCAAAAGTCTTGATTATTGGGGGGGGAATTGTCGGCTTTAACGCGGCAAAAATAGCTGTGGGAATGGGTGCTGATGTCATACTACTTGACCGATCATTGCCTCGACTGCGCTATTTAGATACAATCTTTAATGGTCGTATAAAGTGTATTCATTCCACGACAAGTGCACTAGAGACTCACACTCAAGAAGCAGACCTTGTAATTGGAGCTGTATTAGTTCCAGGAGCCGAAGCCCCAAAATTATTAACCCAAAATATGATTAGCAACATGAAAAAAGGAGCAGTTGTTGTGGATGTAGCCATTGATCAAGGAGGTTGCTTTGAAACTTCAAGGGCTACAACACACAAAAACCCTACTTATGAGGTTGATGGTGTTATCCACTATTGTGTAGCAAATATGCCTGGCTGCGTACCAAGAACAGCCACATTGGCACTAAATAATGCCACATTACCTTATGCATTAATACTTGCTAATAATGGTTTAAAAGCGCTAAAGAATAATCAACACCTTATGCACGGGCTAAATGTTTTTGATGGAAAAGTCACTTATCGAGCTGTTGCTGAAGCATTAGGCTACACATACCACAACCCTAACAACCTTTTAAAATAAAAAATATGCAATCACAATAATGTAAAAACTTGATCATGAACACATAACAATTGCGCTATATTACGCTTACATTTTTTATTAGACGCCCTTAAAGAGGCGATGATTTTATATAAAAAGTGCTTTATATGAATGGCATTGCATATTCAAAAAAACCTTTTGAGCTTTTTTGCTTTAAGTTCGTCTATCTTAGGTCTACCTCGTATAAAATCATTTCAATTTCAAAATAGAGATTTATTCAGTATGCGTTTTATATTGTTAGCCTTTATAGTTGTTTGCGCGCTCTCTTGCTCAAACACGCCTTCAAAAAATTCACCCCAGAAAAGCTCCATTGACACCTCTCCTTTTGACAAACAAGCACAGCAACTCTTCGATACTATTTTTGAAGAGTGGGTTGCAGAATCACCCGAATTTATGACCTACCTTGGTCGTAAGGATCGCTATGGGGAATGGGACGATATTTCTGAAACAGCGCAGAAAAAAGAGCTTAATCAACTGAAGTTGCAACTGACTCGCCTAAAGGCCATTAACCCAAATAAGCTAAGCCCATCGACTAGGCTTAACTGGAACCTACTCAAGCAGGATATTGAACGTGATATTCGCAATGATCAATGGCGACATCATGACTACCCTGTCAACCAAATGTTCGGTGAGCACTCCGGCATGCCGTCCTTACTAATCTCTGCCCATAACATAGACAACACGAGTGATGCGGTTGCTTACATTAGCCGTTTAAATGGTATTAGTAAAAAAATCGATCAACTCATTACACAGCTAGAGATCAGAAAGCAAAAAGGGGTCGTTGCTCCTGCATTTGTTTTTCCTTTTGTTATCGATGACTCAAAAAATCTTATTAGTGGCGCCCCCTTTGACCAAAAAGGAGAAGACAGCGCGCTATGGGCAGACTTCAAGCGCAAGACCGAAAAACTAGAAAACCAAACTGAACTGCTTTCACAAGCTAAAAAAGCACTCAAAAGTAGTGTCGCACCAGCTTACCAACGTCTAATCACTTACCTAAAGGCATTATCAAAGAGCGCAGAGGGGAATCACGGTGCTTGGAATCTACCGAACGGAGATGATTATTACCGTGCGCGCCTAGCTCTTATGACAACCACCAACATGACTCCCGATGAAATTCATCAAATGGGCTTAAAAGGTATTGATGCTATTCATAATGAAATTAAAGAGATTATGCGCAAAGTTAAATTTGAAGGCACCTTGCAAGAATTTTTTGTCTTTATGCGCGAAAGCCCACAGTTTTATTTAGACAATAGCGAAAAAGGTCGCGATGCTTATCTCTCTCAAACTCATGACTATATTGATGCCATGAAAGCCGCCCTACCACAACTTTTTGTTACACTTCCCAAAGCAGATTTAGAAGTCAAAGCTGTGGAAGCGTTTAGAGAAAAATCTGCCGGCAAAGCTTTTTATCA